>NZ_JBOEQF010000346.1:0-2039 GCF_050689315.1 Aerococcus sp. L_32 | reverse complement strand
AATCTTTTCTACTCGTAGCTATGCTTAGTGAAATTTCTTTACTATTAAATACCCATTTCTATGCACTTTGATGTTTGGTTATAACATTATCCTGAAAGAAATCGAAGATGGAAACCGTGGACCACAAGCAGCTAACGTTGTTAAAGCGTAAATCTAATTTAAATTTTAACAATTAGGGCAACAGCCCACCAGACTAGTTAGACATCAGTTTAACTAGTCTTTTTTTGCTTTAGATTTGAAAGATATAGAAATAGCGGAGATCTCTAGCGACTTAGAAGTAGCAAAAAGGTAGCATTTGTATTGAAGGATAATTCAATATTTTAAAAATAGGATCTCTAAACTGAAATTAAACTTATTTATTTGAAAGTTAGAGTATATAATATATTTGATAAAACAAGTTATTTTATTTATTTGGAGAAGTGGTAATGTTGATAGCTTTATTCGACCTATTCGTAGCTATATGGGCTTCTTATGCAGGGAGCTTATTATCGAAAATTGAATCTAAACATTGATCATTTAAAATGAAAAATTAATTTTTTGGGACTATATATTGTGGATATTATTGAGATGATTTTAAAGGCTATCTCGATGATATCCTTTTTCTTATCCTTCATTTCAAATACGCTAACAAAATAACAAAACCCGCTTTGATTTGGTCCTAGCAACCATTCAAAGCGGGTTCTTTTAATTTACTGTCTTTTTTTAAGGAATAGGCTGTAAACCATAATCACTAATGAAATGATGATTAAAGCGATTGTTTGGCTATTCAATGATTCCGGAATAATGGAGGTTGCAGCGATAGCTATAATCAAGACCACAACGGCAAAGCTAGCCAGTAATTTCATCATTCTTGCTGAGTTTGATTTTTTACCAGCAATTTCTACGCCTTCTGCACGGTAATCCATGAATAAACTAGATAACCAGGAGAATACTGCTAGATAGTATAGGAATTTAATAAGGCCTAAACCGGTTAATAAGACTTGCGCATTGGCCATTTCTACAATGTTTTGCATGATGACCATTTCCATTGCGATAAATAATGGGGGCAATACTGGCAGTAAGTTATGCGTACCAATCACTAAATGAATCAATAACCATTGTAGGAAGAGTAATCCTTTTGCCAAAATAGTTACGGGACTAAAAATTAAAATGGCGATTAGGGCTATTTCGACCACACCTAAAATGATCATATTCTTAATGAGTGTGAGTCCTTTTTGCTTAGAAAATAATAAATAGACCTGTGTAAGTAAAAATTGCCAGAATATTAATAGTAGAAAATTTGTCCAGTTGATCGTGTTGACTGCTTTTAATGTCATGAAGGCAGGGACTGCCATGAGACATACGAGTAGGACATGGAAAAGTGCTGGAACAAGAATTTGGCGGTTTTTGCTACCAGCTATGGATTTGATTGCTGCCATTTATTGTCTCCTTTCAACGATAAATAATCGTGGAGGTAGGTTTTTTTGGTTCAAAAAATTGAACATAGCTACATTATAACTTTTTTGTTCGCATTTTTCGAGATAAGATTGAACCGCTTCAAATTCTTCCATACCACCCGGATGACCAACGTATGAAGCAATCAGTAACACCCCCATCTTATCTAAGCGTTCAAGGACCGTTTGAATGGCTTTGATAGTGGTCTCTGATTGGGTGATGATCTCTTTATCTCCACTAGGCAAATAACCGAGGTTGAAGATGGCTAATTGCAATTTCTCATCGGCCGGAATGACTTGGTCTAATTCGCTATGGTCTTTTACAAACAACTTTGTATTTTTAAATTTTGCCTCCTCAGAAAGGCGTTTTTCAGCGAATGCAATCGCTTGTGCTTGTATGTCTAATCCGTAGACGATACCTTCAGGGCCAACTAGTTGTGAAAGCAACAGGGTATCATTTCCTTTACCTACTGTTGCATCTAATACATGGTCGCCTTTGTGAATTTTTTCTTTCATTATTTGATGCGTCACGGTGACAATATTTTGAAACATACCATTCCTTCTTTCTACATTAATAGCTTAATCTACCGTAGGTTTTCGGTAAAC
>NZ_JBOEQF010000345.1:0-2047 GCF_050689315.1 Aerococcus sp. L_32 | reverse complement strand
AATTTCACGGAAACGACTACTATCTCTTTGCATGTTATCACCGTCAATTCAAAGCAATTCCTATTAAAAAACTGTATATGGCAGATGAGGCTGGGACAAAAATGCCTCAGCCTCAACTTATCGTTATATGATCTAAAAATTATTGAATGACGTCTTCTATGGCATCTTCATCCGCAGATTCGGTGTTCGTACCTTTTAATGATTGGACTTCTTGAGTTAAGTTTTCGACTTGTGTTTGTAGTGCTAAGATGCGTTCAGACAAGGTTTGGTCTAAAGGATCTGAAGCGTTTGAACCTTCTGCATGCCCCTTAGCTACCCGTTGAATATCTTCACTTAATGACTTACCTTCAGCTACAGAAATTTGTCCTTTTTCAATGAGGCTTTTTAACACTTCATCGGCTTTCTCATAAGTTAGTCGTGTACCACCTACTGCTGCTAGAAATAAATTTTTAATCGGATTCATGTAGAAACACTCCTTTTTCTGCTTTAGGGTCATGTGCTTAGATGTGATAGGTATGTAAATTTTTGTCATTTACTACTTATATAGTATAAGAAAATCGCTTATTGTTCAATAAAACGGTAAATAAAATTTTCTTCTTCGGGAGAAAAGTCGACTTCAAAGTCGTAGCCATTGAAGAACCATTCATCATTTTCCGTAATATAGTATTGGATACCGTCAATCGTTTCGTCAACTAAGAGGGCACCATCTGGCGATTCTACAGATAAGCCAACTGAAAATCCTTCATGGACAGCTGTTTTACCGTAGACACGGCTATGAAATCCGACTTGGCTTCCCGAGGTCAATCCCATGTCATTTTTGAAGTATGCTTGTGCTGCTGGTGTAATCGTTAGTTTCATCTATAGTCGCCTCCATTAATCTAGAAACTTGATACTGTCATTATAACGTATTGTATTTTGAAAGCAATTTTTTGGTGTTTTTGATGGGGATACCAGCATTTTCTTTAAATGATTTAAAGATTAACCGTGGAATCATAGCACACTACTTATGAATATGATAAAATATTCATGCAAGCTAAAGGGAGGATTATCAACATGCAAGCTATCGTAAAATTTGATCAAGTGACTTTTCAACCAGGCGACCAAGCCCTCTTAAAAGACATTTCTTTTTCTATATATGCAAATGAAATGATCCGTGTCGAAGGACCGTCTGGAAGCGGAAAAAGTACCTTGCTGCGTTTAATTGCAGCCCTTATTCCGAGAAATTCAGGTGAAATTAACTACTTAGACCAACCACTAGAAGAAGTGGCTTATCAAACATACCGGCAAAACATTTCATATGTGGCCCAAAACCCACTATTATTCGGCGAAACCATCCGTGATAACTTTGAATTGGTTTATGAAGCTCGTGATCAAGACTTTGACGAAAATCTTGTATTGTCTTATATGAAGGCTTTCGGCTTAAGCCATATTGCACTCGACAAATCAATTCATAAAATCTCTGGTGGGGAAAAACAGCGGATTGGTTTAATCAGACACCTGATTTTTCCACCTAAAGTCCTCCTACTAGATGAAATTACTTCATCATTAGACGAGGACAATCGCGAATTGGTATGGCAGATTTTACTGGACTATAAAGAAAAATACGGAGTCACCATTCTATGGATTAGCCACATTCAAGATGGGTCTATCAAACCAAACCGGGTCTTCCATATTGCCAACCAGGAAATGACAATTGAGGAGCGTGGTTTAAATGACTAATGCATTAACAACAACCCCAACAACTTTAGCTTTTTCGTTTATTCTTGTAATTATCGCGGTCTTGATTTCTTATAAAGAGAAATTGGGGCTTGAAAAGGATATTTTATGGGCAATGCTTCGAATGGTCATTCAATTGGTCATCATAGGTTACGTGTTGACATACATTTTCCAAATCGATTCAATTATCGTAACGGCCATCATTATGATTTTTATGATTGTAAACGCGGCTTATAATGCAGGAAAACGAGCCAATAAGATTCCCAATGCCTTCAAAATTTCTTTAATTGCCATTATTGGTGGGGTAGTGACGTCAATACTCGTGTTAGTG
>NZ_JBOEQF010000344.1:0-2049 GCF_050689315.1 Aerococcus sp. L_32 | reverse complement strand
GATTTCACGGAAACGACTACTATCTCTTTGCATGTTATCACCGTCAATTCAAAGGAATTCCTATTAAAAAACTGTATATGGCAGATGAGGCTGGGACAAAAATGCCTCAGCCTCAACTTATCGTTATATGATCTAAAAATTATTGAATGACGTCTTCTACGGCATCTTCATCCGCAGATTCGGTGTTCGTACCTTTTAATGATTGGACTTCTTGAGTTAAGTTTTCGACTTGTGTTTGTAGTGCTAAGATGCGTTCAGATAAAGTTTGGTCTAAAGGATCTGAAGCGTTTGAACCTTTTGCATGGCCCTTAGCTACCCGTTGAATATCTTCACTTAATGACTTGCCTTCAGCTACAGAAATTTGTCCTTTTTCAATGAGACTTTTTAACACTTCATCGGCTTTCTCATAAGTTAGTCGTGTACCACCTACTGCTGCTAGAAATAAATTTTTAATCGGATTCATGTAGAAACACTCCTTTTTCTGCTTTAGGGTCATGTGCTTAGATATGATAGGTGTATGAATATTTGTCATTTACCACTTATATAGTATAAGAAAATCGTTTATTGTTCAATAAAACGATAAATAAAATTTTCTTCTTTGGGAGAAAAGTCGACTTCAAAGTCGTAGCCATTGAAGAACCAGTCATCATTTTCCGTAATATAGTATTGGATACCGTCAATTGTTTCATCAATTAAGAGGGCACCATCTGGCGAGTCTACGGATAAGCCAACTGAAAATCCTTCATGGACAGCTGTTTTACCGTAAACGCGGCTATGAAATCCGACTTGGCTTCCCGAGGACAATCCCATCTCATTTTTGAAGTAAGCTTGTGCTGCTGGTGTTATCGTTAGTTTCATCTATAGTCGCCTCCATTAAACTTGAAATCTGATATTTTCATTATAACGTATTGTTTCTTGAAAGCAATTTTTTGGTGTTTTTGAAGCAGGTACCAGCATTTTCTTTCAACGATTAAAAGATTAACCGTGGAATCGTAGCACACTACTTATGAAACTATGATAGAATGTTCATGCAAGCCAAAGGGAGGATTATCAACATGCAAGCTATCGTAAAATTTGATCAAGTGACCTTTCAACCAGGCGACACAGCCCTCTTAAAAGACATTTCTTTTTCTATATATGCAAATGAAATGATCCGTGTCGAAGGACCGTCTGGAAGCGGAAAAAGTACCTTGCTGCGTTTAATAGCAGCCCTTATTCCGAGAAATTCAGGTGAAATTAACTACTTAGACCAACCACTAGAAGAAGTAACTTATCAAACATACCGGCAAAATATTTCATATGTGGCCCAAAATCCACTATTATTCGGCGAAACCATCCGTGATAACTTTGAATTGGTTTATGAAGCCCACGGTAAAGACTTTGATGAAAATCCTGTATTGTCTTATATGAAGGCTTTCGGTTTAAGCCATATTGCACTCGACAAATCGATTCATAAAATTTCTGGCGGGGAAAAACAGCGGATTGGTTTAATCAGACACCTGCTTTTTCCACCTAAAGTCCTCTTATTAGATGAAATTACTTCATCATTAGATGAGGACAATCGCGAATTGGTATGGCAGATTTTACTGGACTATAAAGAAAAACACGGAGTCACCATCCTATGGATTAGCCATATTCAAGATGGGTCTCTCCAACCAAACCGGGTCTTCCATATTGCCAACCAAGAAATGATAATTGAGGAGCGTGGTCTAAATGACTAATGCATTAACAACAACCCCAACAACTTTAGCTTTTTCATTTATTCTAGTGATTATCGCGGTCTTGATTTCTTATAAAGAGAAATTGGGGCTTGAAAAGGATATTTTATGGGCAATGCTTCGAATGGTCGTTCAATTGGTCATCATTGGTTACGTGCTGACATACATTTTCCAAATCGATTCAATTATCGTAACGGCCATCATTATGATTTTTATGATTGTAAACGCGGCTTATAATGCAGCAAAACGAGCCAATAAGATTCCCAATGCTTTCAAAATTTCTTTAATTGCCATTATTGGTGGGGTAGTGACGTCAATTCTCGTTTTAGTA
>NZ_JBOEQF010000343.1:0-2054 GCF_050689315.1 Aerococcus sp. L_32 | reverse complement strand
CGTATCAACTTGCCCTGCTCGAGATAAATCTAACATCTCTTGCACGAGGACTTTCATCCGTTCTAGCTCATTTACAGAGGCTGATAGCGACTCTTCAAGTATCTCTGGATCATCTTTACCCCAACGATTCAGCATATTTAAATGTCCCTCAATGATCGCTACAGGTGTACGTAATTCATGCGATACATCTTCGACAAAGTGAATTTGTTGGTCTATATATTCACTTGTTTGATCCAGCATTTGGTTGATGCTTTCAGATATTTCAGTAATTTCACCACGATATTCGGAAACGTTTAAACGACGATCAGCAATATTATCTGCAGTGATATTCTTTAAGAACCGCTTCATCTTTTGAATCGGTTGAATAAAGTAATAAGCTACACCAAAACCAGCGACAACGGCGATGACTAAATTAACCCCCGCCGTAATGATCAATTCAGTCCGTTTATCAGATAATTGATTGGCGACTGATTGGTAATCAAAGGTCGCAAAATAATACCCAATTTGGTCAGACCCATCATATAGTAATTGATAAGTCAGGAAGTCCCCAGTTTCATCCGATTTCGTTCGGCCTGTCGTTCTATTAGTTGAGAAACTATCTACAGTAGTCCCTGAATTATAAACCAGGTTGCCATTTTCATTATAGACTTGAATTTTCACGTTATGCTCATTCAAGTAACCTTCTAAAGAAATATTTTCAATGGCAATCCGTGATTGGAATCCTTCACGCACTTCTGAAGCTGGTCGCGATGCTAAGGAGTTTAGATAGGTTTGTAAATACGTGTCAATTTGTGTAACCTCAGCCACATAGTCTTCTTCTAGCGCTCGTTGTTCTTGAATATTTGAAATGATGGGGCTAACACTCAAGGCCAACCAAAACAAGCTAGATAAAACTAAGCCCCACTTCCAAATTAATGAAAATGGGTGCTGCAGTTTTGTTTTAAAATCATTTAAAACGTTATTAAACATTATTCTGGCGTCCTCATTACATAGCCCGTACCACGGACAGTTTGAATGTAACCTGGTTGACCATCAACGTCAATTTTATTTCTTAAATAACGAATATAAACATCGACGACGTTAGTTTCAACTTCAGTTGTATAGCCCCATACTTTGTTTAATAGCTCTGTACGAGGTAAGACGACGTTAACATTCTCCATTAACATCACCAATAACTCATACTCACGTTTTGTTAAATCAATTATTTCTTCTCCGCGACGTACAATGCGGTTCTCTTTTTCAACAGAAAGGTCTCGGAAAGTAACTTTCGTTTGTTTTCTGTGTTGTTGTTCTTCTTCGATATCAATACGACGAAGTAACGCACGAATACGTGCTAATAATTCTTCAATCGCAAATGGTTTCACGATATAGTCATCCGCGCCGTGGTCAAAACCTGATACACGGTCAATAACTGAATCTCTTGCTGTCATAATAATAATTGGTACATCTGAAGTTGGACGTAAGCGACGACATACTTCAATACCATTAATCTCTGGCAACATTAAATCTAATAAGATTAAATCCCAGTCGCCTTCTTGTGCCTTTTCAAGCCCAATACGACCATCTTTAGCAAGTTCAGTTTCATAGCCCTCATGTTTAAGTTCTAATTCCACAAAACGTGCTAAGTTCTTTTCATCTTCAACAATTAAGATGCGTTTTGCTTTTTCTTCACTCATAATTTCACCCTATTTCCTGCACAAATTCATGGGCAAGCCCAAAATTAAGCATCAATTTGTTCTTCTTTATCCCATAATAAGTGATAAGAACCTTCAGCATCAACACGCTCATAAGTATGCGCACCAAAGTAATCACGTTGTGCTTGAATAATATTTGCTGGTAAAGTTTCTGAACGGTAGCTATCGTAGTAAGATAATGCTGATGTGAATCCAGGAACTGGAATTCCTGATTTAATTGCTTCAGCTGCTACTTCACGAGTTGCTTGTTGGTAATCTTTCGCGATATCCATGAAGTATTCGTCTAATAAAATATTTTCTAAGTCAGCGTTGGTTTCGTAAGCGTCCATGATTTTTTCTAGGAAGCCTGCACGGATGATG
>NZ_JBOEQF010000342.1:0-2054 GCF_050689315.1 Aerococcus sp. L_32 | reverse complement strand
TGCATCAACCTGCCCTGCTCGAGATAAATCTAACATCTCTTGCACGAGAACTTTCATTCGTTCTAGCTCATTTACAGAGGCTGATAGCGACTCTTCAAGTATCTCTGGATCATCCTTACCCCAACGGTTTAACATGTTTAAATGCCCTTCAATGATGGCTACTGGTGTTCGAAGTTCATGAGAAACATCTTCTACAAAGTGAATTTGTTGGTCAATATACTCACTCGTTTGATCAAGCATCTGGTTGATACTTTCAGAAATTTCAGTGATTTCACCGCGGTATTCTGATACGTTCAAACGGCGGTCAGCAATATTATCTGCAGTGATGTTCTTTAAGAAACGCTTCATCTTTTGAATCGGTTGAATAAAGTAATAAGCTACACCAAGACCAGCGACAACGGCGATGACTAAATTAACCCCCGCCATAATGATCAATTCAGTTTGTTTATCAGATAATTGATTGGCAACTGTTTGGTAATCAAAGGTCGCAAAATAATACCCAATTTGGTCAGACCCATCATATAGTAATTGATAAGTCAGGAAGTCGCCAGTTTCATCCGATTTCGTTCGGCCTGTCGTTCTATTAGTTGAGTAACTATCTACAGTAGTCCCTGAATTATAAACCAGGTTGCCATTTTCATTATAGACTTGGATTTTCACGTTATGTTCATTCAAGTAATCTTCTAATGAAATATTTTCAATGGCAATCCGTGATTGGAATCCTTCACGCACTTCTGAAGCTGGGCGCGACGCTAAAGAATTTAGATAGGTTTGTAAATACGTGTCAATTTGTGTAACCTCAGTCACATAGTCTTCTTCTAGCGCTCGTTGTTCTTGAATATTTGAAATGATGGGGCTCACACTCAAGGCCAACCAAAACAAGCTAGATAAAACTAAGCCCCACTTCCAAATTAATGAAAATGGGTGCTGCAGTTTTGTTTTAAAATCATTTAAAACGTTATTAAACATTATTCTGGGGTCCTCATTACATAGCCCGTACCACGGACAGTTTGAATGTAACCTGGTTGACCATCTACATCGATTTTATTTCGTAAGTAACGAATATAAACATCTACCACGTTGGTTTCAACTTCAGTTGTATAGCCCCATACTTTATTTAATAATTCTGTACGAGGTAATACCACGTTAACGTTCTCCATTAACATCACCAATAACTCGTACTCACGTTTTGTTAAATCGATAATCTCTTCGCCACGGCGAACGATACGATTTTCTTTTTCAACAGAAAGGTCACGGAAAGTTACTTTCGTTTGTTTTCTGTGTTGTTGTTCTTCTTCGATATCAATACGACGAAGTAATGCACGAATACGTGCCAATAATTCTTCAATCGCAAACGGCTTAACGATATAGTCATCGGCACCGTGGTCAAAACCTGATACACGGTCAATAACTGAATCTCTAGCCGTCATGATGATTATCGGCACATCTGAAGTTGGTCGTAAACGACGACACACTTCAATTCCGTTGATCTCTGGCAGCATTAAATCTAACAAGATTAAGTCCCAGTTGCCTTCTTGGGCTTTCTCAAGCCCAATACGACCATCCTTAGCAAGTTCTGTTTCATAGCCCTCATGTTTAAGTTCTAATTCAACAAAGCGCGCTAAGTTTTTTTCATCTTCAACGATTAAGATGCGTTTTGCTTTTTCTTCACTCATAATTTCACCCTATTTCCTGCACAAATTCATGGGCAAGCCCAAAATTAAGCATCGATTTGTTCTTCTTTATCCCATAATAAGTGATAAGAACCTTCAGCATCAACACGTTCATAAGTATGCGCACCAAAGTAGTCACGTTGTGCTTGAATGATGTTCGCTGGTAAAGTTTCTGAACGGTAGCTATCGTAGTAAGACAAGGCAGATGTGAAACCAGGTACTGGAATACCAGACTTAATTGCTTCTGCTGCTACTTCACGAGTTGCTTGTTGGTAATCTTTAGCAATATCCATAAAGTATTCATCTAATAAGATGTTTTCTAAGTCAGCGTTGTTTTCGTAAGCATCCATGATTTTTTCTAGGAAGCCTGCACGGATGATA
>NZ_JBOEQF010000341.1:0-2066 GCF_050689315.1 Aerococcus sp. L_32 | reverse complement strand
TTCGAAACGATTAGTCGTCCTAAATAGGTTGCTGATCCTGTTCCACCAATAGCCCCTAAGATGCCTAAGGCAGTCGCTCGGTCCATGGAAATGCCAAATATAGCTGTAATATGGGCCATCATACCTATTTGCATGGGCACTAGGACGGTTGCATCGGAAAAAGGGATGGGGGTGAATCCAACACCAAAGGTAGTGACAGTATATCTACGCGCCCAACGTCGCGCTGCTCGGCCCTTCCGTTCAATATCAATCTGTTGGGCATTGTTAAAAGCTGTGTGGACCTGATGTGGCAATAAGCCAATTGTTCTTTCAACAAGCTCTTTTAGACCGAAGGCAGGAATGGTAAATTCGTCAGTAATCTTATAATCCTGGGCCATTAACCGAATAATTGCTTGGACGGATAGATTTTGATTGACTAGGTATTGTTCAAATTTCAAGGCTTGATCCCCGATAGATTGAGTCAGTACTAAGATAACCGGCATCTTATTAGCTAAATATTCAATCAAACGAATCTCCATATCTTCAATCCGCGATGAAGATGCATTGATACAATAATATGCCACGTGCATATGTTTTTGCATTTTGGCCATGCCTTCTAGCGTTTGGTCGATTTCACTCGTCACTTGGTTTTGGGTTTCTGCATCCAGCTCCAACCCTCTTGTATCATAAAGGACCATTGGCACGCCTTCTTTTTCGATTTTATGCAAATGTTTGGTGATGGGTTGCCCAATCCCTGTTTCCGCTAATCTCTCCCGGAAAATCTTGTTAATTAAAGTTGATTTCCCAACACCCGTTTTACCTACTACTAGAATATGTACTTTTTCGATTTTTTCAATTTCTTCTTGCGTTTTCTTGGTTAATTCTTCAGCAAGAGACCAATCCATATTTCTCGCCATTTCCGCTCACCTCAACTGTTTTTCTGCTTATATATATTTTATCAGATAAATTTTAAATTAGTATTAATTGCATCGAATTCCCATAATTACCTAATAGAATATGCTATACTACATGTGTAAAAAACGCATCCTACTAAAGGAGGAAAATAATGTCTGCTAATTCACGTAGTCAAGAAAAAATCAAATTACCTTATACGAAAGCTTATTATATCACGAATGAGGTCCTGAATTCAGTGACACATGGCATTGGGTTTGTCCTTTCAATTGTTGCCACCGTTTTCCTAATCCTTAAAGGTGTTGAAAACCAAAATAGTATTGAAATTTTTTCATACGTGGTGTACGGCATCTCTATGTGTGCCCTATACTTGGCTTCAACCTTATACCACAGCTTTTCATTTACCAAAGCTGCGGGTATCCTAAAAATTATCGACCATTCATCGATTTTTATTTTAATTGCTGGATCATACACACCCTTTGCCCTAGTCGCTATCGGTGGTGTCTTTGGCTGGTTTATCTTCATTGCTCAATGGGCCATCGCCCTATTTGGAATTATCGGTAAAATCCTCTTCCTAAATAAGATGAAGAAATTTTCTACCCTTTTATATATTTTGATGGGCTGGTTCGGGGTTATCGCTATCCCGCAAATGGCCACAGCCATCGGTTCTGGTGGTATCGCTTGGCTAATCGCCGGCGGGGTAACTTATACAGTCGGCACTATCTTCTACGCCCATGATAACTTGAAATTCTGGCATGTCATTTGGCACTTATTTGTACTCGGTGGTTCAATTGCGATGTACTTCGCCGTCTTATTATATGTATAGGAATGAAATGCTTTTAATATGAAAAATAAGATACCAAGCATAGTTGAGTAGTCCTACTACTCATTTTTGCTTGGTATCTTTTATTTGCTTTGGAGATATTTTAAACGCTGCCCAGATTTATAAAACTCGTATTTCAGATTCAAGAATTTCTCGCAGTCTAATAAGATATCAAAGAGCATAGACCGGGTTTCAAATTCATTTCGAGTTTGCGGTAAGGGTTGCTGTCTAAACCGTGTTTTTAATTGATTTAATTCATTACGAAGTTTAGCTGCTGTATTTGATTCCGATAATTGTTGACTAACGTGACGGAAAAAGCCACTCAAGTCATAAGTCTGATCGGTTGATTCAT
>NZ_JBOEQF010000340.1:0-2089 GCF_050689315.1 Aerococcus sp. L_32 | reverse complement strand
AGAACTTATTCTAGACGAAAATAAGGTAACTGCTAAAGATATTGAAATTGAGAAACGTCCAGAGTTTAGAGAAGTCTTCTTTGGTTCTTTTGAAGGATTAGACGCAAGAGGTTTATGGGACAAAGTAACAGAGATTGCTACTGGAAAAGATGGCAATTATACAGGTGCCACTTCAGATGAAAGTGTTCGTTTAGAATTGAATGCTTTTAAAGAAATGGATCCTTACCACGATGCAGAAAACTTCATGGAATTTTGGATGCGTGTGGAATTAGGTTTGATCGACGTGATCACTAAACACAGAGAAACTGATCAAACGATTCTAATTGTGAGTCACGGGATGACTATCCGTAATATGATCCACGAATTGATTCCACAATTTGAAATTGATTCAATGCTAGATAATGCGAGTGTTTCGATTGTCAGATACCAAGACGGTCTTTATCATTTAGAAGCTTTTAATCAAACAGAACATTTTGCCCATAAAGAAATTAATGACCAAGAAACTGATCTTGATCATGAGGATATTTCTTAATCATACAAAATTAAATGGTGAGTGCACAAGGAAATTTACCTTGTCTGCGCTCGCCATTTTTTTATTATCGATAAATTCTATATCATAGATAAAAGCCGAAGAGAATGGGATACAACAAGCTTTATTTTACCTGCAAATTTATAAATTATGATATACTATATTATGTATTTTTTTGAAAAAACTTAACAAAAAGGAAGGAATATTTACAAGTGGATAAAAATAGTAGTAGGTGGCAAACGATCATGGTTATGGGTGGTGCAATGATGGCATCGCTCATTGGATCAGGTTTTGCAACAGGGCAGGAGCTTATCCAATACTTTGTTTCAAAAGGTTGGATGGGGCTTCTTTCAATTTTTGTCATGTTTTTAGGCTTTGCTTTTATGGGGTATACCTTATTTACAACTGGATATCGGCACCAAGATAAATTAGAAAATACCAATGATATTTTTGAATTATATTCAAATAAAATGATTGGTAAATTCTATGAATATCTTTCTATCGTAGTTATTTTCTTAACTTATACGGTAATGATCGCGGGAGCCGGTGCGACACTAAACCAGCAATTTGATACACCTATCATTGTTGGCTCAATACTGATGTTTGTAGTGGTTGCAGGTGTTGTAATGCTTGGATTAGAAGCCTTAACCAATATCTTAGGGAATTTAGGGCCTATGATTGCTATTGTTGCCATGCTACTAGGTTTATATGGTTTAATCACCAACTTTAATGAATTACCCAATATAGCAAGTTCAATCGAAAGTGCTTTGGCAAATGGAGAAATTCAGACCTCTTCAGGAAATTGGCTTGTGTCAGGTCTTAATTATGTAGGGTATAACCTTATCTTATTCGCAGGTTTTATTAGCCAAACTGGGGGAGAAGCTAACAGCCGTAAAGACGCCGCATATTCGGGTCTAATCGGTGGGGGTTTCTTTAGTATTGCGATCCTTGTTTCTTATTTTGGTTTCATGGCTTCCTTCAACTTAGTGGGTAGATCAGCTGTACCTACTTTATCTTTAGCTAATGAAATTCATCCTTACCTAGCTTACTTCTTTGTTATTATTATCATGATTGGGATCTTCACTACAGCAGTCACCTTACTTTGGAATTCAGTATCTAATTTCTCAGAGGATGGTAGTAAAAAGCATAAGGTCCTTACATTGATTATCGGCCTAATTGGTTTAATTATCGGTTCAATGATTTCTTTTAGTTCATTATTGAAAATTGTCTATAACATTGCTGGCTATTTCGGAATTGCCTTTATGATTCTGATGCTAGTCCGTCACATTCAATGGGGTAGAGCAGCTAAAGAAAAATAGAAAAAGTTTCAAATAAAAAAACCGCTTATGATGTAGAGGCCCCCAAAAGTTAGACCAAAAATCTAACTTTTGGGGGTTTATTTTTATGGCAAAATATTCAATAAAATTTAAATTGGAAATTGTAAAACATTATCTGGGGAACTATGGTGGCTACCGAGCGGTAGCAAAGAAATATAATATTGAAGAGTCTATTGTAAGAAGATGGGTTAATAGCTATCAACAATTTGGAATCGAAGGACTG
>NZ_JBOEQF010000339.1:0-2100 GCF_050689315.1 Aerococcus sp. L_32 | reverse complement strand
GTTAGAGTCCTATAATCGCAAATTGGTTTTTGTGGATTCAGATACCTTAAATGCTGGTCATCCCTGTGTGACAACTGATTTTGATAATGCCGTGATTCAAGTATTAGATTATTTTATGCAGCATGGGTTAACATCGATAGGTATGATTGCCGGTGAAGAGAAAACGACAGATGGTAAGGAACAGTTAATTGATCAACGGTTCAGAACTTTCCGAAACTATGCATCTGAACTTGGTGTTTACCATGCAAAATATACGTATATTGGTGATTTTTCAGCACAAGCTGGGTATGATTTGATGAAACAGGCCATCACTGAACATGGAGAAGCCCTTCCACAAGCTTTCTTTGTGGCCAATGATACATTAGCTATTGGTGCTTTACGTGCTCTTCAGGAGGCGCGCATTGCTGTCCCTGAACGGGTGAGTCTTATTTCATTTAATGATACCCCGTTGACGAAACAGATTTTCCCCGCCCTATCCAGTGTGACCGTTTTTACTGAGGAAATGGGTCGAATTGCTGTGGATACCCTGAATCGTCAATTGATAAACCCGGAAGTAGTACCTACTATGACTAGACTTGCCACTCGGTTAACAATACGTGATTCTAGTGGATAAATATTAAAAAAAGGTAACCACAAACGATTGCGGTTACCTTTTTTGATATTATTTTTTTATTTTGTCAGCTTAACACAAAATGCATCCCAAGCATCCAAGGTGATTTGTTGTAAATCGGTTGGCACCACATGATTGCTGATAATAATTGTTCCATACGTACCATTAAAACTAAATGTTTGTGCTACATCAGATACATTCACGACTACTAAGTATGCTTCACTTGGTGTTCTTCGGATGTAGGCAAATACTTTATCGCTAGTATCTAATAGCTCAAAATCGCCATCGATTAACCATTCTGAAGTTTGGCGTAATTGAACCAATTTTTGATAAGTATAAAAAATACTGTCCTGATCAGCTAAGGCGTTTTTGACGTTAATTTCATGATAATTTGGATTTACTGGTAGCCAGGTTGTGTCTCCACTTGAGAATCCGGCATGTTTCGTTTCATCCCACTGCATAGGTGTCCTAGCATTGTCTCGACCAATCATGCGGATACTGTTCATGACTTGCCCCATAGATTGACCATTTGCCGTAGTTTCTCGTGCATAGTTTAAGGATTCAATATCATCAATTTCATCTAAATTGTTAAAAGGATAATTGGTCATTCCTATTTCTTCACCTTGGTAAATATAAGGTGTACCTCGCATCAGATGTAGGAGAATGGCTAATGCCTTGGCTGATTTCACTCGGTTTGGGCCAGTTGAGCCCCAAATAGAAAGGACACGTGGTAAATCATGGTTGTTCCAGAATAAAGAGTTCCAACCTTGACCAAGCCCTAATTCTGTCTGCCATTTATTAAAAATCTTTTTTAATGCAGGTACATCTAGTTCGTCTTCAAAATCCCATTTAGCTGCATCCGGCTTATGTTGCAGACCAATATGCTCGAACTGAAATACCATAGATAGTTCATGACTGTCAGGATTTGAGTATAATTGGGCAATTTCCGGCGTAGCACCCCATGTCTCACCTACAGTTAATAAATCATGTTTACCAAAGGAAGCAGTGTTCATTTCCTTGATGTAATCGTGTAATTTAGGGCCATTATTGACAATCCCTTGATCAGGAACTTTACCAATCATGTCGATAACATCCATACGGAACCCACCGATACCTTTGTCGATCCAAAAGTTCATCATATCATAAATTTTTTGACGTAAAGAGGCGTTCTCCCAGTTTAAATCAGGTTGTTTTTTGCTGAAGAAGTGCAGGTAATATTGACCAGATGCTTCATCTTTTTCCCATGCTGAGCCACTAAATATTGAAGTTAGGTCATTGGGTTCGTCACGCCAAATATAATAATCACGTTCTGGGCTTGTCGGATTGTCGCGGGCTTCCACGAACCAGGCATGTTCATCTGATGTATGGTTTACGACGAGGTCCATGATAATACGAATACCACGTTGATTGGCTTCGGCTAGTAACAAATCCATATCATTCATGTCACCAAACATGTCTGCTATCGCTTCATAATTCGCAATATCATAACC
>NZ_JBOEQF010000338.1:0-2114 GCF_050689315.1 Aerococcus sp. L_32 | reverse complement strand
CAACCAGCCAGTTAGCAGATATGGCTTTATATATCCCAATGTCAGGATCTGCAGAATCTTTGAATGTAGCGGTTGCTGGTGCGATAGTCATGTATCAATTTCCCCTCCAAGACTAGATTATTTTCTTCTAAAAATAGGTTGTGACGATACTGTCACAGGACTTGCAAAGGGTTATGTGCGCATAGCAAAATCAGTTGATGTAGGAATTCGTTGGAAAAAAGGGTGATTACCGTGACGGAACAAGAACATTATTTTTGGGAAGACGATCCAGAGTATATGCAAATCATTGCGGATATTAAAAATCATCCCTTTGTAACGGACTTAGCGTATTTTAAGCAACATGTCCATGGCAATCGCTTAACCCACTCCTATCTAGTTTCTTATATGTCATATAAAGTAGCTAGATCACTAGGATGGGATTATAAGGCTTGCGCACGAGCTGGTTTATTACATGATTTATTTTATTATGTGCCAGGTGAGGTTACTTTTTCTAAAGGATCTCACTTAAGGAACCATCCTAAAATTGCTTTGATTAATGCGCGTGTGGTGACGGATTTATCACCTGTTGAGGAAGATATTATTCTTAAGCATATGTGGCTTGCCACGCCGCATTTTCCGCGCTATAAAGAATCTTATGTAGTGACATTCGTGGATAAATATATTGCAACCGGAGACTTTGTAAAACCTAGTTTAGCTAATTTGTCTCAAAAGAAAATGATGAGATCATTTAGATATTTCGTTGGTAAATTAGTTATTCCAGCACTTGCTGGAACTAGCAATCAAGAAGTTTCATTAGAAGAAAAAGAAGAATTAGCAGAAACACAAGAGGAGATTGATCAAGATGGAAATTACCATTAAACAAGCAGACTTACCGGTAATGTGTAGCAAGATGGAACATGCTTGCAAAGTGATTGGTAAAAAGTGGAATAGCTTAATTATTGAAGTATTATTAGCAACGCCATTACGATTTGGACAATTACGTGACTCAATTAACGGTATTTCTGACCGTGTATTAATTGAAAGATTACGCGAATTAACTGAAGAGGGTATTGTGCGTAAAGAAGAGTCAGAAGCGAATGGTCACATCATCACGGTTTATACATTGACAGAAAAAGGCCAAGACTTACAAAAAATCTTCAACAATTTACATCGTTGGGCAGATGAGTGGGTTGAGCCAGCCGAATAAGGTTGACAAACCGGCCGAAAACGCTAAAATATAAAGAGAAATTACATTAACAGAAGACAATTTTTAACAGGTGTGTAGTCTAGAGAGTAAGTGGTGCTGGGAATCTTACCTACATAGTTAAATATTTTCACTTCTTGAGTAGGCTTGCGGGAGAATAGAATGCTATTTGAAAGCAGGTCCGGTCGACCCGTTAAAACGATCAATGAGTGCTGGTATAGGAATACTATACCGGAATCAGGGTGGTACCACGGTCTTTCGTCCCTTTTGTAGGGGGTGAAGGACCTTTTTTTATTGGTCTAGATACTCAATTTTAGGAAAACTCATAAAAGGATGAAAGTCAGGAGATGGAAAAATGCAAATTATTGATGATTTAAAAGCCATTGAAAATCAAATCATGGATGAGATTGAAGCAGCAAGCGCCTTAGCTGATATTAAAGCAGTGCGTGTGAAATATTTAGGGAAAAAGGGTCCAATTACGGAAGCCTTACGTGGTATGCGTGATTTATCGGCTGAAGAGCGCCCACAAGTTGGTGCTTATGCCAATGAATTGAAGGCAAAAGCTAGTGCAAAACTGAGTGAAAAAGAGGAATTATTATCAGCTGCTGCCCTTGAAGCACAATTACAAGCAGAAGCCATTGATGTGACGCTACCTGGTGAAAAACCAGTAACTGGTACGAAACACGTATTAACACAAGTAATGGAAGAAATTGAAGACTTATTCGTATCTATGGGTTACGAAGTCGTTGAGGGACCAGAAGTTGAGTCTGACTTCTACAACTTTGAACGTATGAACTTACCGAAAGACCACCCAGCGCGTGACATGCAAGATACTTTCTACATCAACGACGAGGTCTTATTACGTACCCATACGTCACCGGTACAAGCGCGTGCAATGGACGCCCACGACTTCGAAGCAGGGCCGTTAAAG
>NZ_JBOEQF010000337.1:0-2114 GCF_050689315.1 Aerococcus sp. L_32 | reverse complement strand
TTTTAATGGGCCCGCTTCAAAGTCGTGGGCGTCCATTGCACGCGCTTGTACCGGTGACGTATGGGTACGTAATAAGACCTCGTCGTTGATGTAGAAAGTGTCTTGCATGTCACGCGCTGGGTGGTCTTTCGGTAAGTTCATGCGTTCGAAGTTGTAGAAGTCAGACTCAATTTCTGGCCCTTCAACGACTTCGTAACCCATAGATACAAATAAATCTTCAATTTCTTCCATTACTTGAGTTAAAACATGTTTTGTTCCTGTTACTGGTTTTTCACCAGGTAGCGTCACATCAATGGCTTCTGCTTGTAATTGTGCTTCAAGCGCTGCTGCAGAAAGTAATGTTTCTTTTTCACTTAACTTGCCGTCAGCTTTTGCCTTCAATTCATTGGCATAAGCACCAACTTGTGGCCGCTCTTCAGCCGATAAATCACGCATACCACGTAAAGCTTCCGTAATTGGACCCTTTTTCCCTAAATATTTCACACGAACAGCTTTAATATCAGCTAGTGATTGTGCTGCATCAATTTCATCCATGATTTGGTTTTCAATGGCTTTTAAATCATCAATAATTTGCATTTTTCCATCTCCTGACTTTTATCCTTACATGAGTGTTCCTAAAAATGAGTAACTAGACCAACAAAAAAAGGTCCTTCACCCCCTATAAAAGGGACGAAAGACCGTGGTACCACCCTGATTCCGATATAGTATTCCTACACCAGCACTCATTGATCGTTTTAACGGGTCGACCGGACCTACTTTCAAATAGCATTCTATTCTCCCGCAAGCCTACTCAAGAAGTGAAAATATTTAACTATGTAGGTAAGATTCCCAGCATCACTTACTCTCTAGACTACATGTCTGTTAAAAATTGTCTTCTGTTAATGTAATTTCTCTTTATATTTTAGCGTTTTCGGCCGTTTTGTCAACCTTATTCGGCTGGCTCAACCCATTCATCTGCCCAACGATGTAAATTGTTGAAGATTTTTTGTAAGTCTTGGCCTTTTTCTGTCAATGTATAAACCGTGATGATATGTCCATTCGTTTCTGACTCTTCTTTCTGCACAATACCTTCTTCAGTTAATTCCCGCAATCTTTCAATTAATACACGGTCGGAAATACCGTTAATTGAGTCGCGTAATTGACCAAATCGTAATGGCGTTGCTAACAATACTTCAATAATTAAGCTATTCCACTTTTTACCAATCACTTTGCAAGCATGTTCCATCTTGCTACACATTACCGGTAAGTCTGGTTGTTTAATGGTAATTTCCATCTTGATCAATCTCCTCTTGTATTTCTACTAATTCTTCTTTTTCTTCTAATGAAACTTCTTGATTGCTAGTTCTAGCAAGCGCTGGAATAACTAATTTACCAACGAAATATCTAAATGATTTCATCATTTTCTTTTGGGATAAATTAGCTAAGCTTGGCTTAACAAAGTCTTCGGTTGCAATATATTTATCCACAAATGTCACGACATAAGATTCTTTATAGCGCGGAAAATGTGGGGTTGCGAGCCACATGTGTTTTAGAATAATATCTTCCTCAACTTGTGATAAATCCGCCACCACACGCGCGTTAATCAAAGCAATTTTAGGATGGTTCCTTAAGTGAGATCCTTTAGAAAAAGTAACCTCACCTGGCACATAATAAAATAAATCATGTAGTAAACCGGCACGTGCGCAAGCCTTGAAGTCCCATCCTAATGACCTAGCTACTTTATATGACATATAAGAAACTAGATAGGAGTGGGTTAAGCGATTGCCATGGACATGTTGCTTGAAATAGGCTAAGTCTGTTACAAAGGGATGGTTTTTAATATCCGCAATGATTTGCATATACTCTGAATCGTCTTCCCAAAAATAATGTTCTTGTTCCGTCACGATAATCACCCTTTTTTCCAACGATTTCCAACATCAACTGATTTTGCTATGCTCACGTACCCCTTTTCAAATCTCGTAACAGTTTCATCACAACCTATCTTTAGAAGAAAATAATCTAGTCTTGGATGGGAAATTGATACATGACTATCGCCCCAGCAACTGCAACATTCAAAGATTCTGCAGATCCTGACATGGGGATATATAAAGCCGCATCTGCTAATTGACTAGTTT
>NZ_JBOEQF010000336.1:0-2114 GCF_050689315.1 Aerococcus sp. L_32 | reverse complement strand
AAAATACAAAAAATGCCGAACATCTCTGTTCGACATTTCTTTGATCGTGATTTTAAACCACTTATTTCAACCGTTCGTTCAATTCTGCTGCTAAATCTTCGAATCCTGGCTTTCCTAATAAAGCAAACATATTTTTCTTGTATGCTTCTACCCCTGGTTGGTTGAATGGATTTACCCCATTTAAGTAACCAGAAATTGCTACTGCAATTTCAAAGAAGTAAATCATGTAACCTAAAGAGTAAGCATCCATTTCTGGAATGGTTAACACGAAGTTAGGTACGTCACCATCAGTATGGGCTAATACAGTACCTTGGAAAGCTTTAGTATTTACAAAGTCTACATCCTTACCTTCTAAGTAGCCTAAACCATCTAAATCTTCATCAAATGCGGGAATTGCAATTGATTTACTTGGTTTTTCTACTTTAACAACTGTTTCGAATAAGTTACGTTGCCCTTCTTGGATGTATTGACCTAGAGAGTGTAAGTCAGTTGTGAAGTTGGCGCTTGATGGGTAAATCCCTTTACCATCTTTACCTTCTGATTCTCCAAATAGTTGTTTCCACCATTCTGAGAAGTATTGTAATTTTGGTTCATAGTTGATTAATAGCTCAGTTACTTTACCTTTACGGTATAAGACATTACGTAATGCAGCATATTGATAAGCTTCATTTTTACTTAAATCAGCATCACTGTATGCTTCCATCGCGTCAGCAGCACCTTGCATTAAGGCATCAATATCTGCACCTGAAACAGCAATTGGTAATAAACCAACTGGTGTTAATACAGTGAAACGTCCACCAACTGCATCAGGAATAACGAATGACTCGTATCCTTCAGCATCAGCTTCAGATTTTAATGCACCATTTGCTTTATCCGTTGTTGCATAAATACGCTCTTTAGCTGCTTCACCATATTTTTCTTCTAGTAATTTTTTGAAAATACGGAATGCTACAGCCGTTTCGGTAGTCGTACCTGATTTAGAAATAACGTTTACAGAGAAGTCTCGATCCCCAATTGTTTCGATTAATTCAGCAATGTAAGTTGAACTTAAGCTATTACCTGCAAAGAAGACTTGTGGTGTTTTACGTTCTTCTTTAGATTGTAAGTTTGAAAATGAATGAGATAAAAAGTCGATTGCTGATTTAGCACCTAAGTAAGAACCACCGATACCTAATACAACTAATACATCTGAGTCAGATTGAATCTTAGCTGCAGCTTTTTTAATGCGTGCATACTCTTCTTTATCATATGCTTTTGGTAAATCAACCCAACCAATATAATCGCTACCTGCACCAGTACCTTCACGTAAGATTGTATCGGCTGCCGTAACTAACGGTTGCATTTGTGTTAATTCGTGTTCTGCAATAAATTGGTCAGTATTACTATAATCAAATTTAATATGTCCCATTTTAATACTCCTCATTTATAAAATATTATTTTGTAGCCATCTTTTGTAGTGCTTCCTCAACCCACCCTGGCAATTGTTCTTCTATAGAAACAAAGCCAATTTTTGGTGCAGGACGTTTTTTAGGCCAAGCATTCTTAGCAGGTTTATTAGAGGTTGCAAGTTTCTTTAATGCTCGAATTGACAAACTCATTTTGCTGGTAAACTCATCGATATCGATAATCTTTACCGTCAGTTTTTGTCCGATGGTAAATTTATCCTCCACGTTGCTCACATAACCGTGATTAATTTCGGATATGTGGATTAATCCTTGATGGTCTTCGTCTAATTGAACAAAGACACCATATGGTTGTAAACCTGTCACTTCACCTTCAACTACATCACCAATGTGGTATGGAAATTCTTTAGTTGTCATGAAGTTGGATCCTTTCTAGTGTGTAGCTTATTCGTTTTCAAAAGTAACACTAGTAATGACAACTTCTTCTAAAGGTTTGTCTGATGCATTACGAGGTTGGTCTTCAATATTGTAGACAACGTCCATTCCGGAAACCACTTGACCAAATACAGTATGTTTTTGATCTAACCATGGTGTTCCGCCGTTTTCGCTGTAAGCTTCGATGATCTCTTCTGGCCAACCACCAGCTTTTAGTTGTCCTAACATTTGTGCAGGTACTTCTTTAGCTGTTACAACGAAGAATTGTGAACCATT
>NZ_JBOEQF010000335.1:0-2117 GCF_050689315.1 Aerococcus sp. L_32 | reverse complement strand
AAGGTGGTAAATTGCTTCATGGGGCTCATCTTCAACCACTTAGCTAATTGGTCTGTGTTACCCGAGAACAGTGAATACAAGGTAACCATTGGTAAAGCAAAGTCATAAACAAAGTAGCCGTGATCAGCAAGTTTAAAAGGAATTGTATAGTGTTCATGAATTTCAGGTAAAATATCCGCGCCTGCTTCTTGGGCAACCGCTTGCACTCGGTCTAGTAAGTCCCAAATTTCTGGTTCCACGAAAAAATCATTGGTATCTAGTTTTTTAATTGCATAGACAAAGGCATCAAGTCGAATCAAATCGCAACCGTTTGCCACTAGCTGTTCAATCGTATCTTTGATGAAGTCCATTGTGACTTGATGGCGTATATCTAGGTCGATTTGCTCTTCCCCAAAAGTATTCCATAAATGTTCCGTAGTACCATCGGCGAAGGTGATGGCTTGCATGGGGGCTTTATCTTTTCTTTTATAGATTAAGTCGATGTCGGCCTGTGTTGGTCGTCCACTTGGCCAGAATTTTTCCCATCTTAGAAATAAATCAGCATAGTCAGAAGCGTCCTTTTTCTCCTGAAAGTCTTTGTAATACGTGGACTGGCGGGAGATGTGATTGATCATAAAATCGAACATGAGATAATATTTGTCACCTAGGGCTTTGATATCATCCCAGTTACCAAATGCTGGATCTACTTGACCGTAGTCAACCGGAGCAAACCCTCTATCGCCTGTAGAGGGAAAGAATGGCAGTAGATGCACACCACCGATGGCTTGACCAAAATATTGGTCGATATTCGTCTTCAATTCTTTTAAGTTGCTACCTAAACTATCAGAATAGGTAATCAACATGGTTTTGTTTTGAAATGTCATGTATATGCTCCTCTTCTCAGTAGTAGATTATTTGATGGCCCCGTTGCTCATACCAGAGATGATATTCTTTTGGAAAATCAGGTAAACGATTGTGATCGTGATGATACCGACCACATATGATGCAAAACTTGGACCGTAATCGTTGAAGTATTGGCCTGTATAGTTGTACTGGAATAAAGGTAATGTCCACATTTCAGCATTTTTGTTTAGAATCAGCAAAGGTAGCATGAAGTCGTTCCAGAACCATAAAGCATTAATGATGAGTGTCGTTGCGTGCATTGGTTTTAGCATTGGGAAGATTATTTTACGATAAGTCGTAAAACGATCTGCACCATCAATCATAGCGGCTTCATCTAAACCATCCGGTACACTCAATTTGATATAGCCCACGTATAGGAATAAGGTTTGAGGAATGGCATATGTTAGGTACAAGATGATTAAACCCCACATATTTGCTAAGCCTAAGCGACTCATCATGACAGTGATTGGAATCATAATTACTTGGAATGGTACAAAGATTCCCAAGATCAATAGTGAATACATAATCGCAAAGGCTTTATGTTTCGACATGTTTCGGGCGATAGAATAGGCTGCTGCTGGGATAAATAGGGTTACAAGGATTACAGACAGTACCGTAATAACCGCGAAATTCCAGAAATAATGCCCTATACCATCTGCAATCAACCGAGCATAATTATCAAGTGTTGCTGGATTTGGAAAGGCAAAAAAATGTTGCATGATGTCTTGTGTTGTTTTAAATGATGAAAATACTGTCGCTAAAAGCGGAATCAAGATTAAGATTGCTCCAACAATTAGGAGGACGTATTTCCAAATTAGATTGAATCGTTCTTCATTTTTCATATGGTTTTCCTCCTAGATTTCAAAGCGACGTGACAAGCGAATTTGAATAATAGAGACAACAGCGATAATTAAGAATAAGACGATGGCAATTGCGTTGGCATAACCATATTGATTACTCTTAAAGGCATAGTTGTAAACTAACAGACCGATTGAAGTTGTTGAATTACTTGGACCACCACCGGTTAAGGCAAAAATTTGATCAAAGGCTGTTAAGCCACCTTTTAATGCCATGATGAATACCATAGAGATACTTGGTAACAAGTACGGTAATTCGATACTGAAGAATGTTTGTTGGCTGTTAGCACCGTCAATGGCAGACGCTTCAATTATTTCTTCGGGAATACTTTGTAAACCAGCTAAGAAAATGATAATTGGCATAGCCACACCTTGCCA
>NZ_JBOEQF010000334.1:0-2128 GCF_050689315.1 Aerococcus sp. L_32 | reverse complement strand
AGAAACGTCAGGACAAGCTTTATGGCGATTGCATCCGGAAATACCTCGGATTACCCCTTCCCTATTACCAATTTAGCCTCTGCTTTTGATGATAGCATGGCCTTTACCATGATTATTGGGGCCACTGGTTTTGCATTACTCGCTTATTCGGTCTTTTCCTGGATTCGTGACTGGCACTTTCAGGGAAACTTTATTTACCGATTGTTAACCCTACCTGGAAACCGGGCACCAATTGCATATGCCAAGTTAATCTCTACTTTAATCATGATGGCTGGGATTTTGATTTTACAATTGGTCGTATTCTATGTTGCAAACGCCGCTTTTTCTATCATGTTTGCTGATAGCTACACCACGATACCCGTTCTCATTCAACTTGCAACCAAAATGCAGACGAGTTTAGTCTTGTTCCCGCCTTACCCAGGACAAACCTTTCTGACTTATGGTGGTGGCCTATGGTTCTTATTCACCTTAATGAATAGCATGATCATTTTACTTAGTGCGAAAGGTTATACTTGGACGCGAACTTTATTAACAATCGTCATTTACTGGGTAGTATCCATTGCCCTTGTCTACCTGATGGGCTTTTCAACACTCACTATGCCACTTACTGCGACAGAAGGGACTATTATCGTCTTAGTCTTCATTTATGCCGCAAATATGATCAACGGTTATATGATGTCATGGTTGATGAACCATTATGTCAGTATTTAAGAAAGGAGGTATCATGATGAAAATGCGTAAACAAAACTGGCTGACACTTATTTTCCTAGTGGTAATTGCTGGCGTGTCCTTATTCGTCTGGCTTGGGGTTGGCACTTTTAAACCTGTTAAGGTAACTAGTGTAAACCCTGAAGTTAGCGGGCAAGAAACCCAAGCATCGAGTCTTTATCTAACAAGCGAAGACGATCAGAATTCAATTCATTGGATCCCCCTATCAAGACGAGGAGACGCGCTAATTCCTACGACCAACGCTAGTTACGGTATGTTTAGCGCCCAAGTCCAAGACGCGGTCTACAAAAACTTCTCCTTGTTCGACCGGCCAAACTTGTCCAATTCCCGATTGATTTTGGAGAATGATGACCTACAATTATGGCAGGCTGATACCCTCTTAGGTGATAGCAAAGCCCAGTTAAACTTGACTCTGATTCAAAAAAATGATGAGGGCAACTGGACCTATACCATACCCTCTTATCAGTTAGACCAAGCGGACCGGACTGGTAACACCTTGATGTCAATCGCTGAAGATGACACGACCATTTACCTGGTATACGCTTTCCTACAAGACTACGACCAAGCCAATTATTTAAAAACCTTTGAATTAAACAAGGAAAATGGCGAAATCACGGAAGCTACTACCATGGACAATGCGAGTTATGAATTGTACTCAGGCAGCGTTGATGGCTTAAACCAGAATCCTAAGTACCACTTGTTGCCGATAGCGGCAACAAATAACGAAGACAGTGAGGGCTATATCTCTCCAACTACTTATGAGATTATCAATCCAACAAACGGTAACAAACAATCCATGGACACGTCATCATTAGTAAGTGCTTTAGAAGAACAATCTGGTGAAACCAACCTTACGCCGATGATTATTGAAGATAAAATCTTTGTCTTAACCAATAATTATGTGGAGAATGACTACGGTAGCTTTCCTAGTCAATTAAGTATTTACGCTTACGACATGGAGAGTCAAAACTTTGACCAAGTATGGCAGTCAGACCTTGAACAAGCCCCTGACTACTACATTGACAATGGCTATATCTTCCAAACCATTGCAGATGGCAAAACAGGCCAATTGCAACGAGTGGATATTACCACTGGTGAAACGACCACTGTAGAAGAATATACTATAGAAGAAAACAGTCCATATTCTTTCGCAAAAATCACCAGTGTTGAAGAACAACAATTCCTTCAATAAGAAAATAATGTCATGAAAAATCTTAAAAAGGTGGCCTGGAAAGATTCCAGACCACCTTTTTCGTATGCACCTATATTTATACCAATGCCAAAGCTGGTTTCACCTGGTCTTTGTAGCCAGCTACCTCACTTGAATGACAGTAGACAAAGTGGTCAGGGGCCACTTCAACTAGGCTACAGTCAGCCCATTGATCCCCACCAAACCAGT
>NZ_JBOEQF010000333.1:0-2136 GCF_050689315.1 Aerococcus sp. L_32 | reverse complement strand
GGTCGCGAATTAGACTTAATGGACAAAAACCAATTCAACTTCCTATGGGTAACAAACTGGCCATTGCTTGAGTATGATGAAGATACAAAACGCTTCAACGCAATGCACCACCCATTCACTATGCCTAACGAGGAAGACGTGGATAAATTAGCTGAAAACCCAGAAGATGTATACGCACAAGCTTACGATATCGTTTTAAATGGTTATGAAATCGGTGGTGGATCATTACGTATCTACCAAAAAGAAATGCAAATGCAAATGTTCAAAGCTTTAGGCTTTACAGAAGAATCTGCAACTTCTCAATTTGGTTTCCTATTAAATGCTTTAGACTACGGTTTCCCACCACACGGCGGATTAGCTTTAGGTCTAGACCGTTTAGTAATGTTATTAGCTGGTGAAGAAAACATCCGTGAAGTGATTGCCTTCCCTAAAAATGGTCGTGCTTTTGACCCACTAACAGAAGCACCAAGCCAAGTATCAGAACAACAATTAGAAGAATTATCATTATCAGTCACTACAATTGATTTTGATTAAGTATAAAAAAATGGCCTCAAGGCCATTTTTTTAATGATCATCGAAAACTTGAAGTGTCATATCTAACAATTTTGAAGAGTAAATATATGTCGTATGGTAGAATATACTTAGATATAAATTTACTTTTTTATTTGGAGGAGGATTAAGTTAATGAGTAAAAAATCATGGATATTAGCAATTGTTGCTGTTATTATCCTCGCACTGGGTGCATTTGGTAGCCAATTGACCAGCCAAACCAATGTCAATAATCTGCTTTCTGAGGGATCAAATGTGTTTTCAAGCGCGCAAAATATTATTGAAGTAGGGGACACAAACCGTCAGGTGGCGGTGTTAGAAGTCGATGGAACGATTGCAGACAACTCTGGGTCAGGTTCTTTTTCTGAAGGGATGGATTACCAAGGTATCCTAGATGCTATTGAAGAAATTAAAGAAAATGATGATGTCCAAGCACTATTATTAACCGTCAATTCACCAGGTGGTGGGGTATATGAGAGTACAGAATTATATAATGCCTTACTTGACTTAAAAGAAAGTCGTGAAATGCCAATTTATGTTTCAATGGGACAAATGGCTGCTTCTGGTGGTTATATGATTTCAATGGTCGGTGATCAAATTTATACAGATAGTGAAACCACTACTGGTTCAATTGGTGTCATCATGCAAGTGCCGAACTTCTCAGGCTTTATGGAAGAGCATGGTTTAGCTATGGATACCTACAAATCAGGGGCATTGAAAGATATGGGTTCATCATTTAGAGGTGCTTCTGATGAAGAAAAAGACGTCTTAAATTCTTTCATTCAAGAGAAATACAACCGTTTTGTTGAAATTGTAGCGAATGGCCGCGGGATGTCAACTGATGACGTGAAAAAATTAGCTGATGGCCGCATTTATTCAGGAAGTCAAGCCGTTGAAAATGGCTTAGCTGACCAAATTGGTTACGAAGAAGATGCTTTAGCAGCCTTAAGAGCTGATAACAACCTGGAAACAGCTACCGTTGTAGACTACTCACCTACATCTGCTACTTCATGGCTGACTGATTTTATGTCATTATTAGCTGAGAAAAACTTATTTACTAGTCAATCAGAAACCAATACAGCGGATGAAATGACACAAATTTTAGAGGTTTTAGAAGATACCTCAACACCTCAATTCTATTACATGTACGGAGGTGAATAAGATGTTTAAACGCCGTAAAAAAGCTAAGGATAATCAAGATAGTGTTGAATTGCCGAAGCTAAATGAACGTATTTATGAAGGGTCAGTAGAAACAGATTTTAAAGAAAAACGTCGTGAACGCAAAATTAAATCTTTGCAGGCTTCACCGCAAGAAATCTTTTCAAATTATCGCCGTAACCTAGAAGCAGATATTGCTTCAGGCTATGCTCGTAATCTGTATGGCGGTTTCTGGATTCGTTTGGTTGCCTTCTTAATTGATTTACTGATGGTATACGCCTTACGTTTACTAGTCACGGGTGTCTTAAATGCAGTAACACAAGGCGCTTATAGCACCTTACCTGCTGCAGTAACTTTCCTAGTCGATCAATTCGTCTTAATTGCCTACTTTACCTTGTCCACATTCTTTACCAATGGCCAAACGATTGG
>NZ_JBOEQF010000332.1:0-2146 GCF_050689315.1 Aerococcus sp. L_32 | reverse complement strand
ATCACGTTTAATAGTGACCACCAGTTTTTTCGTATTGGCTTGTTTAATTTCTTGCAGTCACCTTAGATGTCTAAAGAGATTGCTGGACCCGCTGGAATAATCCCGTTCGGGTTGATTGTCGGATGGCTACCGTAGTAGTGGTGTTGGATGTGGTAGAAATCAACTGTATCAAAAATACCTGCAATGTTGTAGATTTCACGGGTATAACGCCATACATTTTCAAAGTCAGTTAAGTGTTTAATATTGCACTTGAAGTGACCGTAGTAGACATGCTCGAAACGAATTAATGTTGGGAACAAGCGGATGTCAGATGTTGTTAATTTATCGCCTAATAAGAATTTTTTGTCAGCTAGGATACCGTCTAATTTTTCTAGGGCATCAAATACATGACCAACTTCTTCTTCATAAACAGCTTGATCTGTCGCAAAACCAGCTTTATAAACACCGTTGTTGATGTTTGGATAGACAAAGTCATCCATTTCTTTGATTTGGTCGCGCAATTCTTCAGGGTAGTAATCACCTTCAATGGCACCAATTTCGTCAAAGGCTGAGTTTAACATCAACATAATTTCAGATGATTCGTTGTTGACGATGGTATCTTTTTCCTTGTCATATAAAACAGGTACTGTTACACGGCCTGTATAGCTAGGGTCAGCATGTGTATAGACTTGGTGTAAGAAGTCTGCATCTAGAATAGGGTCAGGAATGACACCTTGGTCTGGTGCAAATGTCCAGCCATTTTTCAACATGATTGGATTTACGATAGAAATAGAAATCATGTCTTCCAAGCCTTTTAATTTACGCATCATCAAGGTACGACTAGCCCATGGACACGCTAGTGATACGTATAAGTGGTAACGTCCAGCTTCAGCTTTAAAGCTACCTTCGCCTGTTGGACCTGGTGCACCGTCAGTGGTGATCCAGTTTCTGAATTGTGAGTCTTTGCGGACGAAACGACCACCTGTTGATTCTGTGTCATACCATTGGTCCTTCCAAACGCCGTCTACTAATAATCCCATGCATTCATCTCCTTTTAGAAGTAATAATTCGATTTCAAAATAATATAGCACTATTGTAATATAGACGACTGTATTTCTCAAGTGATAGGGGTTGAGGGGACAAACTATACAGCTTTCAAAATTTCATGAAGCAATTGGATGGCTACTTAAGCAAGCGATATTTGGCGAAAACTATCTATCGCTAAATGGACTAGCATTCAAGTATGCGTTGAACAACCGTCATCGCTTCAAACACGAACTATGGATTTTTGAGTAATCGTTGATGACTAACAATTAAAAGTTAGCTATACTTAATGGGACTAGGTATGGCTATGGCAGGTCGGGGCATATGTTTTAAGAAAATACCGAATGTTGTTGGTGTTAAATGGTGCATCCACCTGCTAAATCCTACCTATAGACGTTTTAGAAGACGGTTTAAAGGTCTTCTACTCATAATAGATCACGAAAAGAGGCTTATCCATTGCGTTACGAATCACTTCAAGCAAAGTTGCCCCTAGCACCCGCCGGCGAAATGGTGTTAGGATTAGCGTCGATGAAACAATTAATGGCGCACTTTAACCATCCAGAAAATCAACTCCCAACCATTCATATCGCTGGGACAAACGGCAAAGGGTCAACCGCCAAAATGGTTGCCACTATCTTACAAGCAGCCGGCTACAAGGTTGGCTTATTCACTTCCCCGTCCTTAGTCGATTTTAATGAACGCATTCAAATCAATGGCCAGCAAATCACTGACGACCAGCTCATGGCACAAGTTGACCGGATGACGGCAGCATTAGGACCGGATGAATATTACACCGAGTTTGAAGTCTTTACCGGACTTGCTTGGTTGACCTTTGAGGCAAATCAAGTAGATTTTGTCGTCTTAGAAGTTGGCTTGGGCGGTAGATTGGATGCTACCAATATCATCAACCAACCACTGGTCACGGCAATCACAAAAATTGCCCTGGACCACCAGAAAATCCTCGGCGACACACTGGCTGAAATCGCAGGGGAGAAGGCCGGCATCTTGAAAGCAGGCGTGCCCTTGGTATTATATCCGCAAGTTGATGAGGCGAAAAGGGTCATCACACAACAAGCTGACCGCCTTCAAGTGCCTATACATGAAGTCAAGCCAGGGGATATAG
>NZ_JBOEQF010000331.1:0-2150 GCF_050689315.1 Aerococcus sp. L_32 | reverse complement strand
CCGTTCAATTGGCCAGCGTCCCCCAGTACGCAACCGTAGCAACGAGAATAACAACAAACCATCAAACCACGGTAGCAAACGCCCGCAAAGTACGACGCCAACCTTAGACTCTTTAACCAGAGACTTAACGGAACAAGCGCGTAACGGGCAGTTAGACCCAGTGGTCGGTCGTAAGAAAGAATTGCGCCGAATAATGCAAGTCCTTAGCCGTCGAACTAAAAATAATCCAGTTTTAGTAGGAGAACCAGGTGTTGGTAAAACAGCCATCGCTGAAGCAGTTGCCATCGCAGTTGCAAACAACGATGTTGTATCAACCTTAGCCAACAAACGTGTCGTATCTCTTGATGTCGGATCCCTTGTTGCAGGTACTAAATACCGTGGGGAATTTGAAGACCGGGTGAAAAACCTACTAGAGGAAACGGAAAAAGCTGGGAATGTCATCTTATTTATTGACGAATTACATAGCTTAATCGGTGCTGGAGCAGCAGAAGGCGCTATTGATGCTTCCAACTTAATGAAACCAGCCTTAGCTCGTGGTCATCTACAAGTAATCGGGGCAACGACCTTAAATGAATACCAAAAATATATTGAAAAAGATGCCGCTTTAGAACGCCGATTCGCCAAAGTCCTAGTTGACGAACCAAGCGAAGCGGATGCTATCGAAATTCTAAAAGGAATCCGGAAAGATTACGAAAAATTTCATCGGGTAACGATTAAAGATGAGGCTATTGAAGCTGCTGTTCGTCTAGGTAACCGTTATATTGCTGATCGTTTCTTACCAGATAAAGCGATTGATATTATGGATGAAGCTGCAGCAACAGCGCGTTTAGACAATGGTGATAAAGATACTACCCAACAAACCATTGTTGGTATCCGCAAGCAATTAACGGACTTAGAAGACTTGAAGAAACACTATGTGAATACCCAAGAATTCGAAAAGGCTGCAGGCGTCCACCAACAACAGCAACAATTAAGTCAAGAATTGTTTAACTTACAAAACAACCCACAAGTTGTTTCAGATGGGCCGTTCGATCTTGAAATCGATAGCCAAAATGTAGCGGATATTGTTGCAATGTGGACAGGCGTGCCAATGCAACAATTAACCCAAAGTGAAAACCAACAGTTAATCAAACTAGAAGACCACTTACACAAACGTGTCAAAGGGCAAGATGAAGCCGTTAAGAGCGTGGCTCGTGCCATACGTCGTGCGCGGTCTGGTATTAAGGATCCAAACCGTCCAATCGGTTCATTCATGTTCCTTGGCCCAACAGGTGTTGGTAAAACTGAATTAGCCAAAGCCCTAGCAGGTGAAATGTTTGGTTCAGACACCAATATCATCCGTTTAGACATGTCTGAATACATGGAAAAATACTCAACAAGTCGAATGATTGGTTCAGCACCAGGTTACGTCGGCTATGATGAAGGCGGTCAGTTGACTGAACAAGTTCGTCAACACCCATATTCAGTTGTATTATTTGATGAGATTGAAAAAGCCCACCCAGATGTCTTCAATATGCTACTACAAGTCTTAGATGATGGTTATATTACGGACTCTAAAGGCCGTAAAGTAGACTTCCGTAACACAGTCATGATCATGACGTCTAACTTGGGCGCAACTGCTATCCGTGACGATAAAAACGTCGGATTCGGTGCCAAACAAGCCACAGATAGTCATGAAGAAATGGACAGCCGTATCCGTAAAGAATTAAAGTCTGCCTTTAGACCAGAATTCTTAAACCGTGTGGATGAAATCATCGTCTTCCATACATTAGCGGAAGCGCAAATTGTTGAAATCGTACAGAAATTTACTACAGCCCTAACCAAATTATTAGCAGAGCAAGGCGTGAAACTACGTGTGACGCAAGGTGCTAATAAAGAAATTGCAAGTAAAGGCTTTGATAAAGAGTACGGTGCACGTCCATTACGCCGTGTAATCCAACAAAAAGTTGAAGATCCAATTGCTGAAATGTTAATCGCTGATAAGATAAGCGAAGGCGACGTTGTCACAGTCGGTGCCCGCCAAGGTGAATTATATATCCGTGTGAAACACCCAGATGGCCAAGAAGAAAGCAACGACGTCAAAGACTTGATTAGTGCAGGTCAATAAGCTTTCACAACAAGTCGTATGAAGCGGACTGTAACGTTGATAC
>NZ_JBOEQF010000330.1:0-2157 GCF_050689315.1 Aerococcus sp. L_32 | reverse complement strand
TATAGGGACCAATGTGGTCGTGATTAATCAATTGGTTGGGCAAACCAAACTTGTGGTGCCTGAAGGGGTGGGTCTTGAACTACACGCCAATGGTTTTCGGACGGAAGTAAATTGGAACGGGGAAAAAGTGGCCCTAAACAATGAGCGTAAAACCTTTGAAAGTGCGTCTTATCAGCAAAGTAACCGGAAAATTTACCTACAAATTTCTCAAGGTTGGGGAACAGTTGAGGTGGTCTTCTTATGAGAGGACGTCGGTTTTTAACAATATTTATCGTTTTATGGTTGTCACTTTTGACGGTATCTCTTGGAACCTATATCTTTTTGATTTTGGCACCTAATACCATGAATGTCGACGGGTCATATCTTGAATTTGCCCGTTTAATCCTACCATTTATGTATTTATTGGTCATTGATATAGTCATCTCATTGATTGCAACCTTAATCCTGTATTTCTTTTTATACAAGGACGAAAATAAATTAACGGCTAAGCTAACTGCCTTGGCTGCCAGAAAATATGATTCACCCATTTTTCAAGAAACAGAAATGGGCGTTTATGCTGGCCAGCAAATAGGTGAGAAAATTGAACGGTTGCGGGCCATGTTACAGAACATGGAAATGGCCTTGCAGGCAAAAACGGTGGCGGATGAAGCGAACTCAGAGATGAACAGGAACGAACTAGTCAAAGAGGAACGACAACGGATTGCGCGTGAATTGCATGATTCAGTCAGCCAGCAATTGTTTGCCATGACCATGATTTTGTCAGCTATCCAAGAGCAGGCGGACAATATGGACCCTGTCAACCGGCAATTGATCGATAAGGTGGCGGATATGGTGGACCAGGCTCAAGCTGAAATGCGGTCCTTACTACTCCATCTACGGCCAATTTCCTTGACCAATCAAAGTTTGGCAGAGGGGATTGAACAGCTCTTTAGAGAGTTAGAAACGAAGGTTAAGATTAATTTTGAAGCCACTGTGACGGACGTTCAATTGCTGCCCGAAGTGGAGAACCACCTATTCCGAATTGTGCAGGAATTATTATCCAATTCCCTGCGACATGCTAATGCACAAATTATCGAATGCCATCTGTATGAGAAAGACCGAAATATTTATCTGCGATTTTCAGATGATGGCGTGGGCTTTGATACCGACAAAGAATTACTGCAGAACGGTGGGTACGGCTTGAAAAATATCCAAGAGCGCGTGGCCCAGCTAGGTGGTTCGGTCAACATTATTTCATTTGAAAACCAGGGCACATTGATCCAAATCGTAATACCAAGAAAAATGGAGGGCATATATGATTAAAGTATTGTTAGTAGATGACCATGAAATGGTCAGATTAGGCGTTTCTACCTACCTATCTACCCAATCAGACCTAGAGATAGTAGGGGAAGCTAAGGATGGATTAGAGGGTAAGAAAATGGCCTTATCACTGCAACCAGATATCATTTTAATGGATTTAGTCATGGATAATATGGACGGGATCCAAGCAACACAAGAAATCTTAGCTGAATGGCCAAAAGCCAATATTTTAATTGTCACTTCTTTTATCGATGATGAAAAGGTATATCCTGCCATGCAAGCTGGGGCTAAAGGCTACATTTTAAAAACATCTTCAGCAAACGAAATTGCGTCAGCAATTCGCCGGACCTATGCAGGGGAGTCAGTTATTGCACCAACAGTCAATGAAAAGCTGATTGCCCATGAAGTAGAAGCTAACCGCCATCACCTACATGATGATTTAACTACTCGTGAACGGGAAGTCTTGCAGTTGATTGCTGCTGGTAAATCCAACCAGGAAATTGCCGATGACTTATTTATCACCTTAAAAACGGTAAAAACCCATGTATCGAATATATTATCTAAATTAGGGGTTGAAGACCGGACACAAGCAACGATTTATGCCTTCCAAAATCAATTAGTTAAATAGTCGTTTTATTGCAAAAGGAAAAACCTGCGATGCAAGCTAGTTCAGCTTTACATCGCAGGTTTATTTTGTTTATTAGTAATCGGTATGATTAGACAGGCATGACGACTGCCATAATCATTGGATTACGTTTTGTACGTTTATGCAAGAATGGTTGTAGGGCATTTTGCATAGCGTCACGTAAGATTTTTTCGTTTACTTTCTTACCTGAATTTAGATGACCGATAACAGTG
>NZ_JBOEQF010000329.1:0-2158 GCF_050689315.1 Aerococcus sp. L_32 | reverse complement strand
AATAGGGACCAATGTGGTCGTGATTAATCAATTGGTTGGGCAAACCAAACTTGTGGTGCCTGAAGGGGTGGGTCTTGAACTACACGCCAATGGTTTTCGGACCGAAGTAAATTGGAACGGGGAGAAAGTGGCCCTAAACAATGAGCGTAAAACCTTTGAAAGTGCGTCTTATCAGCAAAGTAACCGGAAAATTTACCTACAAATTTCTCAAGGTTGGGGAACAGTAGAGGTGGTCTTCTTATGAGAGGACGTCGGTTTTTAACAATATTTATCGTTTTATGGTTGTCACTTTTGACGGTATCTCTTGGAACCTATATCTTTTTGATTTTGACACCTAATACCATCAATGTCGACGGGTCATATCTTGAATTTGCCCGTTTAATCCTACCATTTATGTATTTATTGGTCATTGATATAGTCATCTCATTGATTGCAACCTTTATCTTGTATTTCTTTTTATACAAGGACGAAAATAAATTGACGGCTAAGCTAACTGCCTTGGCTGCCAGAAAATATGATTCACCCATTTTTCAAGAAACAGAAATGGGCGTTTATGCTGGCCAGCAAATAGGTGAGCAAATTGAACGGTTGCGGGCCATGTTACAGAACATGGAAATGGCATTGCAGGCAAAAACGGTGGCGGATGAAGCGAACTCAGAGATGAACAGAAACCAACTAGTCAAAGAGGAACGACAACGGATTGCGCGTGAATTGCATGACTCAGTCAGCCAGCAATTGTTTGCCATGACCATGATTTTGTCAGCTATCCAAGAGCAGGCGGACAATATGGACCCTGTCAACCGGCAATTGATCGGTAAGGTGGCGGCTATGGTGGACCAGGCTCAAGCTGAAATGCGTTCCTTACTACTCCATCTACGGCCAATTTCCTTGACCAATCAAAGTTTGGCAGAGGGAATTGAACAGCTCTTTAGGGAGTTAGAAACGAAGGTTAAGATTAATTTTGAAGCCACTGTGACGGACGTTCAATTGCTGCCTGAAGTGGAGAACCACCTATTCCGAATTGTGCAGGAACTATTATCCAATTCCCTGCGACATGCTAAGGCACAAATTATCGAATGCCATCTGTATGAGAAAGACCGAAATATTTATCTGCGATTTTCAGATGATGGCGTGGGCTTTGATACCGACAAGGAATTACTGCAGAACGGTGGGTACGGATTGAAAAATATCCAAGAGCGCGTGGCCCAGCTAGGTGGTTCGACCAACATTATTTCATTTGAAAACCAGGGCACATTGATCCAAATCGTAATACCAAGAAAGATGGAGGGCATATATGATTAAAGTATTGTTAGTAGATGACCATGAAATGGTCAGATTAGGCGTTTCTACCTACCTATCTACCCAATCAGACCTAGAGATAGTAGGGGAAGCTAAGGACGGATTAGAGGGCAAGAAAATGGCCTTATCACTGCAACCAGATATCATTTTAATGGATTTAGTCATGGATAATATGGACGGGATCCAAGCAACACAAGAAATCTTAGCTGACTGGCCAAAAGCCAATATTTTAATTGTCACTTCTTTTATCGATGATGAAAAGGTATATCCCGCCATGCAAGCTGGGGCTAAGGGCTACATTTTAAAAACATCTTCAGCAAACGAAATTGCGTCAGCGATTCGCCGGACCTATGCGGGGGAATCAGTCATTGCACCAACAGTCAATGAAAAGCTGATTGCCCATGAAGTAGAAGCTAACCGACATCACCTACATGATGATTTAACTACTCGTGAACGGGAAGTCTTGCAGTTGATTGCTGCTGGTAAATCCAACCAGGAAATTGCCGATGAATTATTTATCACCTTAAAAACGGTAAAAACCCATGTATCGAATATATTATCTAAATTAGGGGTCGAAGACCGGACACAAGCAACGATTTATGCCTTCCAAAATCAATTAGTTAAATAGTCGTTTTATTGCAAAAGGAAAAACCTGCGATGCAAGCTAGTTCAGCTTTACATCGCAGGTTTATTTTTGTTTATTAGTAATCGTTGTGATTAGACAGGCATTACGACTGCCATAATCATTGGATTACGTTTTGTACGTTTATACAAGAATGGTTGTAAGGCATTTTGCATAGCGTCACGTAAGATTTTTTCATTTACTTTCTTACCTGAATTTAGATGACCGATAACAGTA
>NZ_JBOEQF010000328.1:0-2182 GCF_050689315.1 Aerococcus sp. L_32 | reverse complement strand
CGGTGAGCGTGCTGGTGAGGGGAATCAAGGCTAATGGATACACCCTTATTACAAGCAGGCGAACGGTTGGATGCCTTAATTCCGCAAAATCTTGAAATTATTCAAAGTGACCTGACCTTCTCCTTCTCGGTAGACGCAATTTTATTGGCGCATTTTGCCCAGGTGTCTTCGAGTCGGGTGAAACAGGTCATTGATTTTTGTTCGGGTAATGGGGTGATTGCTTTATTACTGTCGGCTAAAACGAGTGACAAAACCCAGATTCATGGGATTGAAATTCAACCTCAAGTAGCAGACATGGCCAAGCGATCGATGGTACATAATGACTTGGCGGACAAAATTGCGGTTCATCAGATGGATTTAAAATCGGTTCGTGACCATTTTAAAAAGGATTCTGTAGATGTCGTGACTTGTAATCCGCCTTATTTCAAGAAATACGATGAATCTAAGGTCAATTTATTGGATGCTAAAACCTTGGCGCGCCATGAAGTGGCGATGACAGCGGAAGATATTTTCCAGCAGGCTCAGTTTGTCCTACGTAACCGTGGTAAATTGTATATTGTCCATAGACCTGAGCGGTTGAGTGAGTTGATTGTTTTAGGTAACCAATACCATTTGACTTTGAAACGGCTGCAATTTATCTATCCGAAACCAGGTAAAGAAGCGAAAACCATTTTGCTAGAATTCATGAAAGAGGGTCACGATAAGGGCTTGCGGGTCTTGCCACCTTTCTACACGCAAACCTTGTCGGACGAGTATACACCAGAAATGAGACAGTTAATTTATGGCGAATAAGTCAGAAAAATGGCACTATTTCTACGTGCTAGCTTGCAGTGATAATACGCTTTACACAGGATATACGACTGATCCTGATCGTCGGGAAATGGTTCATAACCAAGGTAAGGGAGCCAAGTATACTCAGGCAGCTGGGCGTCGGCCCGTTCATATGGTTTACAGCAAGCCGTTTACATCAAAGTCGCGGGCCATGTCAGCGGAATATCGATTTAAACAATTAACCCGTAGACAAAAGGAAGGCTTCCTTAAAGAAAAGGGCGTCAGCCAAGTTTGGCCCCCAAAAATGTGGACGGAACGGGTGGCTGACAGCTTAGAGGGCAGTTTACCCTTTTTGCCAGAAGAAGTAGTGACGGATAAGAATGAGGAGTGAGGGCATGGTTCAGGTACAACATTCATTTACAAAGCAGGAGAATGAAGGGTTTGGTACCTTGTATTTGGTGCCGACGCCGATTGGTAATTTGGAGGATATGACTTTTCGTGCAGTCAATACCTTGAAATCGGTGGATATGATTTTGGCTGAGGATACGCGAAATACGCAGAAGTTGCTCAATCATTTTGAGGTGACGACGGGGCAGATGTCCTACCACCAACATAATAGTCAGACGCGGATTCCACAAATTTTGACTATGCTGAAAGAAGGGCAGAGTTTAGCGCAGGTGTCTGATGCAGGGATGCCAGCGATTTCTGATCCGGGATTTGAATTAGCACAAGCTGCAATCGCTGAAGGCATCCGTGTGGTGCCACTACCTGGAGCCAATGCGGCCTTGACTGGACTTATTGCGTCCGGACTAGATACTGACCAGTTCGCTTTTATCGGCTTTTTACCGCGTAAGAAGTCTGAGAAAAAAGCTTTCTTGGATGACTTGGTGAATTTTCCCTACACGATGATGTTTTATGAATCGCCTTACCGCTTGGTGCAAACCCTTGAGGATTGTCGTGATGCCTTCGGTCCTGACCGGTCTGCGGTAGTGGTGCGGGAGTTGACTAAGAAGTTTGAAGAGTTTAACCGAGGCAGCCTGGATGATTTGGCTGTGCATTTTGACCAAAATGGGCCGATTAAAGGGGAAATTTGCTTCTATATTGCGGGTAATGATGCGCCAGTGACTGAGGCGACGATGTTACAGGATGCTTTAGAGGAAATGACCTTGAAAGACCAGGTGGACTGGTGGATGGGGCAAAAAGACTTGTCGACAAAGGATGCCATTAAACAAGTGGCTAAGCAAACGGGCGTGAATAAGCGGGACGTGTACGCGGCTTACCACGAAATCTAGGAGGCTTTATGATTCCATATCTCATAGCGCTGACATGTTTTCTTGTTGGCATCGTCATTTTAGTGATTGCGCCCAGGAATTTGGTGGATAATTTCCTGTTTTTAGCGGGCTTTATTATT
>NZ_JBOEQF010000327.1:0-2182 GCF_050689315.1 Aerococcus sp. L_32 | reverse complement strand
GATAATAAAGCCCGCTAAAAACAGGAAATTATCCACCAAATTACGCGGTGCAATAACGAGAATAACTATGCCAACAAGAAAACATGTTAGCGCTATGAGATATGGAATCATAAAGCCTCCTATATTTCGTGGTAAGCTGCATATACTTCCCGCTTATTGATACCCGTTTGTTTAGCAACTTGTTTAATCGCATCCTTTGTCGACAATTCTTTTTGCCCCATCCACCAGTCCACCTGGTCTTTCAAGGACTTTTCCTCTAAAGCATCCTGCAACATCGTCGCCTCAGTCATTGGCGCATCATTACCCGCAATATAGAAGCAAATCTCCCCTTTAATCGGCCCATTTTGGTCAAAATGCACAGCCAAATCATCCAGGCTGCCTCGGTTAAACTCTTCAAACTTCTTAGTCAACTCCCGGACCACCACCGCAGGCCGGTCAGGACCGAAGGCATCTCGACAATCCTCAAGGGTTTGCACCAAGCGGTAAGGCGATTCATAAAACATCATCGTGTAGGGAAAATTCATCAAGTCATCCAAGAAAGCCTTTTTCTCAGACTTCTTACGCGGTAAAAATCCAATAAAAGCAAACTGGTCAGTATCCAAACCTGAAGCCACTAGCCCAGTTAAGGCCGCATTGGCTCCAGGTAGCGGCACAACCCGAATACCTTCTGCAATAGCTGCTTGCGCCAACTCAAATCCCGGATCAGAAATCGCTGGCATCCCTGCATCAGACACCTGAGCTAAACTCTGCCCTTCTTTCAGCATAGCCAAAATTTGTGGAATCCGCGTCTGACTATTATGTTGGTGGTAGGACATCTGCCCCGTCGGCACCTCAAAATGGTTGAGCAACTTCTGCGTATTTCGCGTATCCTCCGCCAAAATCATATCCACCGATTTCAAGGTATTGACTGCACGAAAAGTCATATCCTCCAAATTACCAATCGGCGTCGGCACCAAATACAAGGTCCCAAACCCTTCATTCTCCTGTTTTGTAAATGAATGTTGTACCTGAACCATGCCCTCACTCCTCATCTTTAACTGCTTTTTCTTCCTCCGGCAAAAAGGGTAAACTGCCCTCTAAGCTGTCAGACACCCGGTCCGTCCACATTTTTGGGGGCCAAACTTGGCTGACACCCTTTTCTTTAAGGAAGCCTTCCTTTTGTCTACGGGTTAATTGTTTAAATCGATATTCCGCTGACATGGCCCGCGACTTTGATGTAAACGGCTTGCTGTAAACCATATGGACTGGCCGACGCCCAGCTGCCTGAGTATACTTGGCCCCCTTACCTTGGTTATGAACCATTTCCCGACGATCAGGATTAGTCGTATATCCTGTGTAAAGCGTATTATCACTGCAAGCTAGCACGTAGAAATAGTGCCATTTTTCTGACTTATTCGCCATAAATCAACTGTCTCATTTCTGGTGTATACTCGTCCGACAAGGTTTGCGTGTAGAAAGGTGGCAAGACCCGCAAGCCCTTATCATGGCCATCTTTCATGAATTCTAGCAAAATGGTTTTCGCTTCTTTACCTGGTTTAGGATAGATAAATTGCAGCCGTTTCAAAGTCAAATGGTATTGGTTACCTAAAACAATCAACTCACTCAACCGCTCAGGTCTATGGACAATATATAATTTACCACGGTTACGTAGGACAAACTGAGCCTGCTGGAAAATGTCTTCTGCTGTCATGGCCACTTCATGACGCGCTAAGGTTTTCGCATCTAATAAATTGACCTTAGATTCATCATACTTTTTAAAATATGGTGGATTACAAGTCACTACATCCACAGAATCCTTTTTAAAGGCATCACGGACAGCTTTTAAATCCATCTGGTGAATCCTAATTTTATCAGACAGGTCATTGTGGGCCATAGACCGTTTCGCCATATCTGCTACTTGGGGTTGGATTTCGATGCCATGAATCTGCGTTTTATCGTTGGTTTTGGCTGATAACAATAAAGGAATTACCCCATTACCCGAACAAAAATCAATGACCTGCTTCACACGACTCGAAGACACTTGGGCGAAATGCGCCAATAAAATTGCGTCTACTGAAAAGGAGAAGGTCAGGTCACTTTGAATAATTTCAAGATTTTGCGGAATTAAGGCATCCAACCGTTCGCCTGCTTGTAATAAGGGTGTCTCCATTAGCCTTGATTCCCCTCACCAGCACGCTCACCA
>NZ_JBOEQF010000326.1:0-2197 GCF_050689315.1 Aerococcus sp. L_32 | reverse complement strand
TGTACAGACAGAAAATGCCGCAATTGCACGACGAATCTACTCACTGTTGAAGGAATTTTTTCATACCCACGGTGAGTTGGTTGTTCGGAAGAAAATGAAATTAAAAAAGAATAATATCTATATTGTGCGGGTAAAAGACCGGGTTGAGGAAATCTTGAAGGATTTAGAAATTCTTGATACTTTGGTCATCAATCCAAATATTTCAGCCGAAATGATGGAGAATGAACAGCGGAGTAGGTCATACTTGCGTGGGGCATTCTTGGCTGGTGGGTCAGTGAACAATCCTGAAAAATCAGCTTATCATTTAGAAATCTATTCAGTATATGAAGAGCATTGCGAAGACTTGGTGACTATGATGAACCAGTTTAATTTAAATGCGCGGTCAGTGGAACGGCGCTCTGGTTATATCGCTTATTTAAAAGGGTCAGAACAGATTGCTGACTTCTTAGCCCTAATTGGGGCCACCTCTTCTATGCTGAAGTTTGAAGATATTCGGATTGTTCGCGACATGCGGAATTCAGTCAACCGGATTGTCAACTGTGAGAATGCCAACTTGAATAAAACGGTGACAGCAGCTTCCAAGCAGGTTGAAAATATCGAATTGATTCAAGCAACCGTTGGGATTGGTGAATTGCCTGAAAAATTACAAGAGATTGCATTACTGCGGTTGGAAAACCCAGAGGCATCTATTAAAGAATTAGGGGAACTGGTTGACGGTGAACCGATTTCTAAATCAGGTGTCAACCACCGACTACGTAAGATTAACCAATACGCTGAGCAATTAAGAAATACAGCAATTACACAGTAGGATAAATTTAGAAGAATAGATATAGAATGAAGCGATTTGACGGTGGGTGACTGCTTGAAAATCGCTTTTTTAATTGCAATTTTCGTGGATATAATCATTTGGTTATAGCAAGGGTCAAAATTCAGTATTGGTCATTTTTTACTTTGTATTACATAATATCGGATGATTATTCAGCCAGATGATTGCTCAGTAAAAATGTCTTAAAAAATTCACGATAAAAGCCTTGTGGGTGAAGATTATCTTCAGTCACAAGGCTTTTTCTATAGCTGATGCATGTACAGGTGACCAGCTCGTACTAGGATTGGTTTAGTGAACAATCAGTTGATGGTATGGCTAATTATTTAATGAAGGTGTAGTTAATAATATTATTATTAGCTGATAGCTAGGGCTAAGGCAACTAGGGCAGATCCAGTTCTTACATGGTTCCACCTAGACCATTGTTGGACAAAGTCAGTCCAATCGATTCGGATTTTCCGGTTAGCTAGTTGGCGGTTCAGTGGCATATTGAAGGCGATAGTTACGCCGATGACACCGACAAAATAAATCACAAAGCTCAGATACATTTGCCAGTCAATGGGGTTGCCTAGCAAAATCAACGCAATGAATAAAAATATCGGTGCAAAAAAACTGCCTAGAAATCGGTCGTTTTCAACCTGTTTGTTGATGTCTTGCATGATTCTTTGCCCAACGTTGCCGGCTTGTTTACCAAGAACTGGCATGATGGTGTTGGAGAAAGAAAAATAGAAGCCTAGTTGGATGGCTAGGCAAAGGACATAGACAATCTGAAAAATAGACACACTCGCTCTCCCCCTAACCAAAACCTAGCTACAATAGTTTCGTTAATAGCCCTTTTTAATAGCCTATCATTAAGTCTATTGTACTGGAACAAGTTTCTACTGGAAAGTGGGACCTTGCTAAATCTGGATGGGGGCCAAATTTAAATTGAGCTAGTATAGTTTGCTATCTTGATTAATCTAAAATCAGGGTTTCGATATTGGTCATTAATTGTTCGGCAGGGTTTTGCGGTTGATCAATACCCATTTTCTTACGAAGGAAAGTCACTTCAGATACTTGCACCTCAATTGTTGAGACGTTTTGACCTTGTTTATTTTCAAACTGACGCATACGCAATTGACCAACAACCGCTAATTCATCGCCTTTTTGCATGTAGGTATCAATGAGTTTAGCCGTCCCGTTCCAAGCGGTAATAGGGATAAAGTCGACATGGTCAGTCCCATCTTTCCCTTTACGGTTAATGGCTACTGCGTTGTTGACCACTTGTCGGTCGTTTGAAATTTCAGTTAGGGTGACTTCTCTGGCTAAACGTCCGATTAATTGTACTTGATTCATTTTTCATCCTCCTAAGGTTTCTGACTCAACTAGAGGTTG
>NZ_JBOEQF010000325.1:0-2232 GCF_050689315.1 Aerococcus sp. L_32 | reverse complement strand
TGGTCGCTTACGCCAATTCCATCAAATCGGTGTTGAAGTATTTGGTGAAGCAAATGCTGCCAAAGATGTAGAAACGATTGCTTTAGCAATGGATCTATTTAAATCGCTAAATATCCAACATATCAAGCTAGTGATCAATTCATTAGGGGACACCAGTTCGCGTCTTGCTTACCGCCAAGCTCTAATAGACTATCTAACACCATTTACGGATGAATTATCTGAAGATTCTAAAACACGTCTACATAAAAATCCGTTACGCGTATTGGATTCAAAAGATAAAAAAGATATCGAAATCGTGGCCAATGCGCCGTCAATCTTGGATTACCTTTCTGAAGAATCAACTAAACGCTTTAATGAAGTGCAATCTTTATTAACAGCCTTAGGTATTGAATTTGAAATCGATCCAAATATGGTACGTGGTTTAGACTACTACCAAGACACAATCTTCGAAATCATATCTGAAGATAAAGTCTTTGGTGCCCAAACAACAATTTGTGGTGGGGGTAACTATGATGGTTTAGTTCAAGAGATTTCAGATGGTAAAGAGTCTGTTCCAGGCTTTGGTTTCGGTTTAGGAATCGAGCGTTTAATCCTATTGATGAAGGCGCAAGAAGTCCAAGTACCAGCCATGCATGAACTTGACGTTTATGTAGTGAATATCGGAGATGGTACCGATGAAGCAGCAATGAAAGTCTTGCAACATGTGCGTCACGCTGGTTTTTCAGCTGACCGAAACTTCTCTGGTGCCAAACCTAAAAAACAATTTAAAGATGCCAATAAACTAGGTGCAGACTTGGTTGTTACTATTGGTGAATCTGAATTGGAAAATAACCAAATCACGGTTAAACATATGGCCTCTGGTAAAGAAGCCGCCTACCCGCTAGAAAAATTTGCGGATGATTTTGCAAGCATTTACCAAGAATTAAACCAATAGTAATTATTTTTAAAACAGAGAAAAGAAATAAAAGAGATTTAAAATAAAAGGAGCTGCATATAATGCAACGTAGTGTGTATTGTGGAAATGTCTCTAACGAATTCGTTGGACAAACTGTAACATTAAAAGGATGGGTACAAAAACGTCGTGACCTAGGTGGGGTAATCTTTGTTGATTTGCGTGACCGTGAGGGTATCGTTCAAGCTGTATTCAACGTTGAAAACTTAGGGGACCAATTTGCTGAAGCTGAACGTTTACGTTCTGAATACGTGATTGAAGTAACTGGTGAAGTTGTGTTACGTGGTGAAGGATTAGCAAATCCTAAAATTAAAACTGGTGACATTGAAGTGATGGTTTCTGATTTAACAATCTTAAACATTTCAAAAACACCACCATTCCCAGTTGAAGATGACATTGATGTAAACGATGAAATTCGTATGAAATACCGTTACGTAGATTTACGTCGTCCAAAAATGGCGAATAACATGAAATTACGTCATCAAGTAGTATCTACAATCCATCGTTACTTAGACGATCAAGAATTTATCGAAGTAGAAACACCTTACTTAACCAAATCTACGCCAGAGGGTGCACGTGACTACTTAGTCCCATCTCGTGTACATCCAGGTGAATTCTATGCCTTACCGCAATCACCACAATTATTCAAACAATTGTTGATGTCTGCTGGTATGGACCGTTACTACCAAGTTGTCCGTTGTTTCCGTGATGAAGATTTACGCGGAGACCGACAACCAGAATTTACGCAAATCGACTTAGAAACAACTTTCTTAACACAAGAAGAAATTCGTGATTTAGTAGAAGGTATGTTGAAAACAGTCGTGAAACGTACTAAAAACATTGATATCACCGAAAGCTTCCCAATCATTACTTATGATGATGCAATGGCACGTTATGGTAACGACAAACCAGATACTCGTTTTGGTTTAGAATTAGTGGAAATTTCTGATATCGTTGATCAATATGAATTCAAAGTATTTAACCAAGCAATTGAAAAAGGTGGCATCGTTAAAGCCATCAATATCAAAGGTGCTGGTGACAACTACTCTCGTAAAGACTTAGACAATTTAACACCATTTGCATCTACATACGGGGCTAAAGGTGTGGCTTGGATCAAAGTCACTGACGAAGGTTTATCAGGTCCTATTGGTAAATTCTTTAAAGACAATCCTGCACCATTAATGGATCGTTTACAAGCTGAAACTGGTGACGTATTAGTATTCGTTGCAGACAAGGAATCAGTAGTTAACCAATCATTATCTGAAATCCGTTTGAAATTT
>NZ_JBOEQF010000324.1:0-2232 GCF_050689315.1 Aerococcus sp. L_32 | reverse complement strand
CGGCCGTTTACGCCAATTCCATCAAATCGGTGTTGAAGTATTTGGTGAAGCAAATGCTGCCAAAGATGTAGAAACGATTGCTTTAGCAATGGATCTATTTAAATCGCTAAATATCCAACATATCAAGCTAGTAATCAATTCATTAGGGGACACCAGTTCGCGTCTTGCTTACCGCCAAGCTCTAATAGACTATTTAACACCATTTACGGATGAATTATCTGAAGATTCGAAAACACGTCTACATAAAAATCCGTTACGTGTATTGGATTCAAAAGATAAAAAAGATATCGAAATCGTGGCCAATGCGCCGTCAATCTTGGATTACCTTTCTGAAGAATCAACTAAACGCTTTAATGATGTGCAATCTTTATTGACAGCCTTAGGTATTGATTTTGAAATCGATCCAAATATGGTACGTGGTTTAGACTATTACCAAGATACTATTTTTGAAATCATGTCTGAAGACAAAGTCTTTGGGGCCCAAACAACAATTTGTGGTGGGGGTAATTATGACGGCCTAGTTCAAGAGATTTCAGATGGTAAAGAATCTGCTCCAGGATTTGGTTTTGGTTTAGGAATCGAGCGTTTGATCTTGTTGATGAAGGCGCAAGAAGTTCAAGTACCAGACATGCATGAGCTTGACGTTTATGTGGTGAATATCGGAGACGGTACGGATGAAGCAGCGATGAAAGTCTTACAACACGTGCGTCACGCTGGTTTTTCAGCTGACCGAAACTTCTTTGGTGCCAAACCTAAAAAACAATTTAGAGACGCCAATAAACTTGGTGCAGACTTGGTTGTTACTATTGGAGAATCTGAATTGGAAAATAACCAAATCACGGTTAAACATATGACCTCTGGTAATGAAGCTGCCTACCCGCTAGAAAAATTTGCGGATGATTTTGCAAGTATTTACCAAGAATTAAACCAATAATAATTATTTTTAAAATAGAGATACGAAACAAAAGAGATTTAAAATAAAAGGAGCTGCATATAATGCAACGTAGTGTGTATTGTGGAAATGTGTCTAACGAATTCGTTGGACAAACTGTAACATTAAAAGGATGGGTACAAAAACGTCGTGACCTAGGTGGGGTAATCTTTGTTGATTTACGCGACCGCGAAGGTATCGTTCAAGCTGTATTCAACGTTGAAAACTTAGGCAACCAATTTGCTGAAGCTGAACGTTTACGTTCTGAATACGTGATTGAGGTAACTGGTGAAGTTGTGTTACGTGGTGAAGGATTGGCGAACCCGAAAATTAAAACGGGTGACATTGAAGTGATGGTTTCTGATTTAACAATCTTAAACATTTCAAAAACACCACCATTCCCAGTTGAAGATGATATTGATGTAAACGACGAAATTCGTATGAAATACCGTTACGTTGACTTACGTCGACCAAAAATGGCGAACAATATGAAATTGCGTCATCAAGTAGTATCAACAATCCACCGGTACTTAGATGATCAAGAATTCATCGAAGTAGAAACACCTTACTTAACAAAATCTACGCCAGAGGGTGCGCGTGATTACTTAGTACCATCTCGTGTACATCCAGGTGAATTCTATGCATTACCGCAATCACCACAATTATTCAAACAATTGTTGATGTCTGCAGGTATGGACCGTTACTACCAAGTTGTTCGTTGTTTCCGTGATGAAGATTTACGTGGAGACCGTCAACCAGAATTTACGCAAATCGACTTAGAAACAACTTTCTTAACACAAGAAGAAATTCGTGATTTAGTAGAAGGTATGTTGAAAACAGTTGTGAAACGTACTAAAAACATTGATATCACTGAAAACTTCCCAATCATTACTTATGACGATGCAATGGCGCGGTACGGTAACGACAAGCCAGATACTCGTTTTGGTTTAGAATTAGTGGAAATTTCTGATATCGTTGACCAATACGAATTCAAAGTATTCAACCAAGCAATTGAAAAAGGTGGCATCGTTAAAGCTATCAATATCAAAGGTGCTGGTGACAACTACTCGCGTAAAGACTTGGACAACTTAACACCATTTGCATCTACATACGGGGCTAAAGGTGTGGCTTGGATCAAAGTCACTGACGAAGGTTTATCTGGTCCAATTGGTAAATTCTTTAAAGACAATCCTGCACCATTAATGGACCGTTTACAGGCTGAAACTGGTGACGTCTTAGTGTTCGTTGCAGATAAAGAATCAGTTGTAAACCAATCATTATCTGAAATCCGTTTGAAATTC
>NZ_JBOEQF010000323.1:0-2233 GCF_050689315.1 Aerococcus sp. L_32 | reverse complement strand
TAATAACCGATTTTTTTAATACAATCGTTTCTCTGTTCCGTCCAATTCAACATACATTGAAGCATCCTGAACGGTCTCCACAATACCATGATAATTATCATTTTGATCTTGCGCACCAATATACAAGATATAAATAAGTTTATTCCCAGGTGAGAACCACATAGGTTCAATAAAACGACGTTGTGCTTGAAGGTCTTCAGATAAGCGTTTAACCTTTGGCCAAACTCTAGCTGGGTGACAATATTCTAAGTCACGTCCAATTTCTAAAGGTGATCTTTGGAAGAGCATCTCGTCATAAGGACCGATATTATTAAAGTATTTAAACTTATGATCGCCGTCAACGTAAGTAATCTCAAAGGGCATTGAATCCAAAATGAGTCTCACTTGCTTTAAACTTAAATATCCTTCGCCGATACTAATCAATTGCTCATTAGAAAAATCCTTTGGATCATTGACTACTGTCTCATTGCTTACAGACCAGTTGAATTCCAACTGTCCTATACCAAATTGAAGTACTTGTGATTCTGCTTGAGACTGATGTTTGTGATTAACCTGAGTTAAATTAGCTGGATCCTTAAGTGTTAAATCAACCTTACTTTGAGGGAGTAAATTACGCCATTTATCCGTTTGAATATCTAAGATAGGTTGGATGTTTTGTATTATTTCAACGAACCCTTGATATTGCCCGGATTCATTAAAGAGTGCTTTATACGAAATATATAAAAATTCTGATTCATGTTCAAACCAAAAGCTTTCTTCAGTTAATGTGTTATCTTTGAAAGCTTGAACAATGGGTTCTAATGTATCCCAGACTGCTTCTGGATAGACATCTTCTACCTTAGCACCGATGTTTTCAGCGTGTCGTGGTAATATTGATGACTCTTTCTTGTGATTGAAGTATTGTACGATATCATTTTGATCAACAAAAGTAACTTTCACTGGGATGTAATCAAAGATGACTTTGATTTGTTCTAAGCTCAAGTAACCATCACCAATCGAAAGAGGCACTGTTGGGTTCATGATTTGGTTACTGCTTGAGTCAAGCGTCTCATCTGGTTCCCAAAGAACGGTAAATTGACCGCCATTAACGGTAATTTTTCGTGTTTCGATTGTTTTACTTTCCACTGTATTCATTGTTTTTTGAACTGACTTAGTTGGTGTAGGTACTTCTTGAATTGTTAATTCTTCAGCTTTTTTCGTATCTTCTTCGAGTAAGTCTGCCAGGTTTTCTGGTTCCCAAGTTTCGCGAGGAGGAATAATTGCATAGCCGTAATTATCGCTTTGCAGGGCGATGTTGTACCAATCCAATTGATTGAAACTTTCAAGTAAGATATTAATTAATATAGCTTCTTCTTTAAAAATCATTTCATTGAATTCAAATTGGAAAGCTTCATACGTATCTCTTACTTTTGAAAATTTAATATCGGGAAATTTTTCCATGGCTTTATAGGCGCGTTTGAATAAGTCACGGATCTCATCATCTTTTGCCCACATAACTTTTGGTGGAGCGTCGTGGCCGTAACTTTCCATAACCGGGAAGAATAAATGTTCTTTCCGGTTGTAATGGTTATCAAATTGCCCGATGATATCATATTGACGTTTAAGTCCTTTAATCATTCCATCAGACAATTCTTCAACCGGCATTTCTTCAAAGGTATCCAGAATATTGTTAATCCGTAGCAGGGCAGAGCGTAACGCCATATTCTCTTCTTTGAATACTGTTACGGGGTGTCCGGGGTGATCAGCATCGGGGGCTTTACCATCTTCAATCGTACCTTTGAACAGATTCGCGTGAACATTACATAGCTTAAGAACATCTTGAAACGTAATCACACTATCCCCATACATTAACTGATGCTCCATCATGGAGATTTCAATGGCACTCACACCCGTGAAATGCTCATTAAATTCATCCTGAACTGATTCAGGATCTGCTCCATGATGCAGTTTAAGAAGAATACCTTCTAATATATCTATGCGATTGTCTGTATTATTACTCATTCACGTCACCTCCGATGACAGTATAGCCGTTCCATTGTAGTTCATTCACTAATTGTTCCAAAGGAAGGTTGATTAATTTGCAGCCTTGTTTTAGTGTGACAACTTTTCCAACCGATTGTCTCATGGCTGGATTAGCTAAAGGTTTAAAGCCTAAATCGACAAGAATGTCGAGAAGTTCAGGGTGTGAATCAAGGACTTGTTTCACAGGTCTATTAAGGTCTACTTGATTTTC
>NZ_JBOEQF010000322.1:0-2233 GCF_050689315.1 Aerococcus sp. L_32 | reverse complement strand
CCTTCCTTTTCAATCTCTTCGTATCTTGGGGCAATTTCTTTTTCCGCAAACTTTTGAATCATCTTACGGAGTAGTTCTTGTTCATCAGTGAATTTAAAATCCATGTATTTTCACCACTTTCAGTATATTGTGTACTATTTCACCATCCAAGTATACGCTAGACGGATTGTCGTTTTCCTTGACTTATATCAAACTTTTGACGAAAAAAGATTAAAATTAAAGTGCTTACATAGATTTTTAGGACCACGAATATATCTTATAAGTTTAAGTGAAGAGCGGCACAAAAAACATCTTACTTAACAATCGCCTAAATCGCTAAGTAAGATGTCTTCTAAAATATAAAAAAGTATGATACGACGACAAATAGAATGGAAAATAAGGTACCGATTAAATAGTATTCGGCGAATCCTTGGTTCTCCTCAATCAGTTTAAAGCGGGCAATAGACTTCGCAGTATAGATTAAGCCGATGGAAGATAGGGCATTTAATGACAGGAATATAGCTGATAAAATTCGTTCTAAATTCCCAATCATAGCGCCTGCACCAGGAACAGTGACTATTTCAGTTTGGTCAACTTTATCGTCGGTGTAATTTTGATATTGATTGAAAAGCACTTTAAAGGTAACGTTCGCGGGTTTGGTTATTAATACCGTCAGTAAGGTCCATTTCAAGACCAATGTAGGTATGGATACGAAGACGTCACCGGATGCCGGGAAAACAACCTGACTTAAGACGACAATCAATGAAATATGTAGCAATTGATCAATCAGATAAATATAAGGAATCTGTTCTGCCTGGAATATCCACTTCCGCTGTAGGGTCACCTTCAGTAAATCAATGATGATATGTCCTAGCCATACAGCTGAAAATAAGAGAATCATATTCGACTGCCAAGTGAGTAACCATGATATAAACAAAAGTAATCCATGGATAGCTAGGTGTCTAGCAAGAGCGGCGTGACTCTTTCTCTTGGCTTCTGACAGTTCCTCACTTTGAAAATGGTAATCACCTAGAAAGTGGGCAATTAATAATACGAGTGTGATGGCATTATGAATCAGTATCATCGACCTCCTGAATGAAACGTGCCAGCTGTTCTTTTCCAGCTAGATAGATTTTAATATTGGCTGAATTTAGTCGTTTACTTAAAGCTGAGGGTGATAATTCTAATTTTTTAGCAAGTGCTTTTTGATTAAATGATTGCTGGTAAATCCCCGTCTCTAAAAGTCCATTGAAGACATATAGCTGGGTTTTAGTCCAACTTGACCGGATAGTATCCGTCAGTAAGAGCAGGGTATTGATGGTGTCATCTTTTCCCTCTAGACCAGTAAAGACTTGACGTAAATTACCGCTGTAATCGTGTTGCTTGACTGATTCAATGGCGCTTCTAGCGTGCCAGTATGCAGGGCCATCTGCGCCTATACTGACTTCAGGATCAATCTCTGTGGCTATTGACCCGTAACCAATCCCAAAGCGAATGGGATGGGGAATGAGTCGTTGGATGTCATCTATCATTTGAAACACTTGATGATGAGGTTTAATCAACACTTGAAATTCATCACCTAAGGTTATCGTTAATTTTGACGCGATGATGTCACCATAGTTTTGGTTAATTGTAGCAAAACTTTCTAATAAGTTTTCTTGTAAGTTTTCTCGGTCAGCTGATTTTTTTGAATCAATTAAGTCACCGATAATCGCTATATAGTTTTTAGACATAAGGCACCTCCTGGATATCCATTATAACGGAAATTATATTTAATTGCCAATATTACGGAAACTAAGTGATTAAAATATCCGTTATTTAGGAAATTTATAAAAATTGTCTTTATTTCCGCCATACTTCACAATGTATGCACTACATCACATCTGTTCGGTAATTAATGTGTTTCAATTTTAGACCAATAGTGACCGATATTCGATTATCTACTATAAAATCCTGAGTGCTATACTACGAAACAAGCTATTAGAGACCTATTGCTAACAAACTAAAGTAGGTCTTGATAAATGATTGGAGGAATATGTATGTTTAAAAAACCTAATTTATTGGTACAGATACTCATAGTTGCCATTTTAGGTATCGCCGTTGGGTACTTTTTCCCAGGCATCAGTAGTCATTTTGGTATGCTGGGAGATCTCTTTATGAACCTCATCCAAATGCTCGTCGTGCCACTCGTTTTTCCATTAATTGTCTTATCAGTGGTAGAAATCGGTGGTGGGAATCAACTAGGGAAGGTCAT
>NZ_JBOEQF010000321.1:0-2240 GCF_050689315.1 Aerococcus sp. L_32 | reverse complement strand
CGTACAGACAGAAAATGCTGCAATTGCCCGACGAATCTACTCACTGTTGAAGGAATTTTTTCATACCCACGGTGAGTTGGTTGTTCGGAAGAAAATGAAATTAAAGAAGAATAATATCTATATCGTGCGGGTGAAAGACCGGGTTGAGGAAATCTTGAAGGATTTAGAAATTCTAGATAATTTGGTCATCAATCCAAATATTTCAGCCGAAATGATGGAGAATGAACAGCGGAGTAGATCTTACTTGCGTGGGGCATTCTTGGCTGGAGGGTCAGTGAATAACCCTGAAAAATCAGCTTATCATTTAGAAATCTATTCCGTATATGAAGAGCATTGCGAAGACTTGGTGACTATGATGAACCAGTTTAATTTAAATGCGCGGTCAGTGGAACGTCGGTCTGGCTATATCGCTTATTTAAAAGGGTCAGAACAGATTGCTGACTTCTTAGCCCTAATTGGGGCCACCTCTTCTATGCTGAAGTTTGAAGATATTCGGATTGTCCGCGACATGCGTAATTCAGTCAACCGGATTGTCAACTGTGAGAATGCCAACTTAAATAAGACGGTGACAGCAGCTTCCAAGCAGGTTGAAAATATCGAATTGATTCAAGCAACCGTAGGGATTGGTGAATTACCTGAAAAATTACAAGAGATTGCCTTACTGCGGTTGGAAAACCCAGAAGCATCTATTAAAGAGTTAGGGGAACTGGTTGACGGTGAACCGATTTCTAAATCAGGTGTCAACCACCGACTACGTAAGATTAACCAGTACGCTGAGCAATTAAGAAATACAGCAATTACACAGTAGGATAAATTTAGAAGAATAGATATAGAATGAAGCGATTTGACGGGGGGTGACTGCTTGAAAATCGCTTTTTTAATTGCAATTTTCGTGGATATAATCATTTGGTTATAGCAGGCGCCAAAATTCAGTATTGGTCGTTTTTTCTTTGTATTACATAATATAGGATGATCATTCAGCCAGATGATTGTTCAGTAAAAACGTCTTAAAAGATTTACGATAAAAGCCTTGTGGATGAAGATTTTCTTCAGTCACAAGGCTTTTCTATAGCTGATGCATGTGCAGGTGACCAGCTGGTATTAGGTTTGGTTTAGTGAATAATTAGGTGACGGTAGGCTAGTCATTTAATGATGGTATGTTTAATTATTTAATGATGATGCAGTTAATAATATTATTATTAACTGATAGCTAGGGCTAAGGCAACTAGGGCAGATCCAGTTCTTACATGGTTCCACCTAGACCATTGTTGGACAAAGTCAGTCCAATCGATTCGGATTTTTCGGTTAGCTAGTTGGCGGTTCAGTGGCATATTGAAGGCGATAGTTACGCTGATGACACCGACAAAATAAATCACAAAGCTCAGATACATTTGCCAGTCAATGGGGTTGCCCAGCAAAATCATCGCAATGAATAAAAATATCGGTGCGAAAAAACTGCCTAGAAATTGGTCGTTTTCAACCTGCTTATTGATGTCCTGCATAATCCTTTGGCCAACGTTACCGGCTTGTTTACCAAGAACTGGCATGATGGTGTTGGAGAAAGAAAAATAGAAGCCTAGTTGGATGGCCAGGCAAAGGACATAGACAACCTGAAAAATAGACATACTTGCTTCCCCCTAACCAGAATGTGTTCTACAATAGTTTCACTAATAGCTTTTATTAAACGCCTGAATTCAAGTCTATATAAAAGTTTTTCTTTAAGTCTATTGTACTGGAACATTTTTCTACTGGAAAGTGTGGGATCTATCTAAATCAGGATGGGTCTCATTTAGGACGAATTAATCAAGTTTTGTATCTTCTTTAATCTAAAATCAGGGTTTCAATATTGGCCATTAATTGTTCATCTGGATTTTGTGGTTGATCAATGCCAATTTTCTTGCGAAGGAAAGTCACTTCAGACACTTGAACCTCAATTGTTGAGACGTTTTGCCCTTGTTTATTTTCAAACTGACGCATACGCAATTGACCAACAACCGCTAATTCATCGCCTTTTTGCATATAGGTATCAATGAGTTTAGCCGTCCCGTTCCAAGCGGTAATTGGAATAAAATCGACGTAGTCAGTCCCATCTTTTCCTTTGCGGTTAATGGCTACTGCATTGTTGACCACTTGTCGGTTATTTGAAATTTCAGTTAGGGCGACTTCTCTGGCTAGACGTCCGATTAATTGCACTTGATTCATTTTTCATCCTCCTAAGGTTTCTGACTCAATAGAGGTTA
>NZ_JBOEQF010000320.1:0-2246 GCF_050689315.1 Aerococcus sp. L_32 | reverse complement strand
CCAGAAGGCATCGAAATCGAAGTGCCAACTAACACTACAATCAACATCAAAGGTATCAACAAAGAAGTTGTTGGTGAATTAGCAGCGAATATCCGTTCAACTCGTTTACCAGAACCATACAAAGGTAAAGGTATTCACTATGTTGGCGAATACATTCGTCGTAAAGAAGGTAAAACTGGTAAATAATTGTAATTCTTTACAATTATTTCCTTTTACTTGTATCCAAATTATCTATAAAATAAGGGTGACAAGGTCATCCTTACAAATCTAACAAAGAGGTGACTATTTTGATCAGCAAACCAGATAAAAATAAATTACGTCAAAAACGCCACGCGCGTGTTCGTCGCAACATTTCTGGAACAGCAGAGTGCCCACGCTTGAACGTATTCCGTTCTAACAAACACATCTACGCTCAATTAATTGATGACGTAGCGGGTGTTACTGTAGCGAGTGCCTCTACAAACGAAGAAACATTATCAGCCGCAACTAAAACCGAAAGTGCAGCATTAGTTGGTAAAGCTATCGCTGAACGCGGTGTAGCAGCAGGTGTTAAAGTTGTAAAATTTGACCGTGGTGGCTACCAATATCACGGACGTGTACAAGCTTTAGCAGATGCAGCTCGTGAAAACGGCTTAGAATTTTAGGAAAAGGAGGAAGCCAAGAACATGACAAACACATTTCAAGAATTAAACATTAACGAAAACGACCTTGAAGAACGCGTTGTTGCCATTAACCGTGTTGCTAAAACCGTTAAAGGTGGACGTCGTATGAACTTCGGTGCCGTTGTTGTTGTCGGTGATAGAAATGGCCATGTTGGTCTAGGTACTGGTAAAGCTGCCGAAGTACCAGAAGCAATCCGCAAAGCGGTTGAAGATGGTAAGAAAAACTTAATTACTATACCTCGTGCAGGATCAACTGTTCCTCATGAAGTTATCGGTAAATTTAACGGTGGTAACGTATTACTTAAACCAGCTCAAGCCGGTTCAGGTATCGCTGCTGGTGGTCCAGTTCGTGCCGTAGTCGAATTAGGTGGTATCGCAGATATTACTTCTAAATCACTAGGTTCTAATTCACCAATCAACATCGTACGTGCTACTCTAGAAGCAATTAAATCATTAAAATCTCCAGAAGATGTCGCTGCATTACGCGGTAAATCTGTGGAAGAATTATTAGGTTAAGGAGGAAATTCGAATGACTGAAGTAAAAATTACTTTAAAACGCAGTTTAATTGGACGTCCTCAAGACCAAATTAAAACAGCTCAAGCACTAGGTTTAACAAAAGTTGGTAAAACAGTTGTTAAAACTCGTAACGAAGCAATCAACGGTATGATTACTAAAATTGCTCACTTAGTAGTTGTTGAAGAAGCATAATCTAGAATAGGAGGTGCCTAACAGGATGAAATTACATGAATTACAACCTTCAGAAGGATCTCGTCACACACGTCACCGTGTAGGTCGTGGTGCAAGTTCTGGTTGGGGTAAACTATCAAAACGTGGACAAAAAGGTCAAAAAGCTCGTTCAGGTGGTGGTGTACGTTTAGGTTTCGAAGGTGGACAAACACCATTGTTCCGTCGTATTCCAAAACGTGGTTTTACAAACATCAACCGTAAAGAATATGCGATCATCAATCTTGATGACTTAAACGTATTTGAAGACGGTGCTGTTGTAACCGCTGCTGACTTGATCGAAGCAGGCTTAGTTAAAAAAGAAAAATCTGGTATCAAAGTTTTAGGTAATGGTGAATTAGAACGCAAACTAACCGTTAAAGCAGCTAAATTCTCAGCATCAGCTAAAGAAGCTATTGAGACCGCTGGGGGTTCAATCGAGGTGATCTAATGTTTCAAATACTGAAAAATGGATTTCAGGATAAGGATATTAGAAGCCGCGTTGCATTCACAGCAATCATGTTGATTGTATTCCGTATCGGGGCTAGCATAACTGTCCCGGGCGTGAATGCTGCAGGAATTCAAGGGTTAGCTGAATCTGGTTTATTCAGCCTACTAAACACTCTTGGTGGGGGAGCACTTTCGAGCTACTCCATCTTTTCATTGGGTGTTTCACCGTATATAACCGCATCAATTATTATTCAACTATTGCAGATGGAGATTATACCTTCATTTACAGAGTGGTCTAAACAGGGTGAAGTTGGTCGTCGTAAGTTAAATCGATGGACTAGATACTTTGCAGTAGCAATTGGCTTTTTCCAAGCTTTAGCTATTTCAATAGGATTTAATTCATTGTCATC
>NZ_JBOEQF010000319.1:0-2247 GCF_050689315.1 Aerococcus sp. L_32 | reverse complement strand
TATTCAATCCTTTTTAATATTCTTCATCATTTTGTAGTATCTCTTCAACTATCCATATTACTAGGCAATGGCTCTGAAAGCTAGCAATAAAAGCAATTTTTCAGCAATTTACACAAATTATAAACTTTCCGACTTTTCAATACCCGCAATCATCGTTTCGATAATTGTTGAGCGCAGGTTCATTGATTCAGCAGTACGAACTTCTTCAATTGTTGTTCCGCCTGGTGTACAGACCGCATCCTTCAAAGCGCCAGGGTGTAAGTCCGATTCAATCGCCAACTGAGCTGCCCCCTTAACCGCTTGTTTTGCAAAGGCTAAGGCTTGAGGTCTAGTTAATCCTTTTGCCACACCAGCATCAGCCATCGCTTCAATAATCATGAAGACAATCGCTGGACTCGAACCTGCAATCCCTGTAAAGGCGTCCAACTGGTTCTCCGTCAACTGTTCCGCTGACCCAAAAGTATGGAGAATTTGCATAATTAAATCCTTATCCACTGTCGACAAGTTTTCATTATAGACAACACCGGAAATTCCTTCTCCAACTTGCGCTGGAATATTAGGCATTACCCGAGCGAATTTCGCAGAATCCCCTAACTGTACAGCCGCGTCCGCCAAACTGTAGCCCGTCGCAACCGAAATCACAATCGTCTCCGCAGTGAGTGTTGGTTTGATTTCATCCACCACATCCTTGATTAAATAAGGTTTTACCGCAAGGACAACCACGTCCGCTCCCTTAGCCGTCTCCTTATTATCTGTCAAAATGGCGAAACCATACTTAGCTGAGTCCGCTTCAGCTTTTTCAGGGTTAGCCCGTGAACCAGCAATCAGTTGGTTATCAATCTCGTCCGATTGTACCAAGCCGTTTAAAATCGCTGTTCCCATATTGCCTAGTCCGATAATGGCAATCTTTTTATCTATTTGTCTCATATACTGTGCCTTCCTTCTTTAACTGAAAATTTTGTACATTAGAATACTTTCATTTTAGCATAAGTTCCGCCACTACACGACAAAGTAAAAGCTTGCCTAGTTAAAGCCAAGTTCAGTTATAATAGAGTCACCACTAAAAAGGAGCGATTCATTTAAATGTTTCCAATACACTATGTGAAAGACATGTTCAGTCCAGCTAATATCTTCTACCACCGTCACCTAATGACCTGGTGGAAGTCAATCCTTGTAATGGTTGTCTGGTCGATTATCATGACCTGGCCCTTTGCCAGAAGTTTCGAGCCCGTTGAAGACGGGACAGTTAATAATGCCTTTGAAGAATTACAGACCATTATCCCAGAAGAAACAGTCAGCGAATTATCGAATTTTACCTATGATAATGGTGCCTTTCTATCTGACCAGTCGGATATTGTTATTGACGGTGACCAATTACAAGTAGTCATTTTCCCCAGTGCAGATAATTTAGACAGCTACTTAAAGGGGACTGACAAGTTGCTCTTGATCCTGCAAGACCAATTCGTGTATCAAACAGACCAAGATACGCGCTATACAGCTAATCTACCATTAGACTTGAATGACTATATGACTGATAATGCGACTTTTATCGAAAGTTTACGGGTCAGCTATCAAACGGAAGTGAATACCCAAAGTAAGCAGATCCTGGTCATGACCCGTCAGCTGACCATCTTTATTCTTGGTTTAGGGGGCTTAATGATTATTGTTTCACGGTTGAATATTTTACAAAAAAACAAATTCCATGACTTATTCTCCTTCCAATACTGTTTAGGCATGGTCGCAACCGCCATGGGATTACCTGCAATTATCGCCATTATTGTCGGCTTTTATACCACAAGTGTCAGTGTGATGATCCCCATCTTATGGGGTGGAACGATTATCATGCTCTGCCTATCCTACCGACAAACAAAATTTATCCGAACAGACACCATTTAAGTCTGGGACCAGATATTTCGATGGAACAGATACTTTTGTTTCCATTTGACTAGAAAACAAGTATAATTTTACCAGTAACAAGAAAACGTTTTCTTAAACTTGATCGGAGGCAAATATATGAAACATATCTCATTAGGGCAAAATGGTTTAACAGCACCCAATCTAGCAGTAGGTTGTATGCGGATTGAAGGTAAATCAGTAGAAGAAGTCCAAGACTTAATCCAACAATCCTATGACGCAGGATTAACCTTCTTCGACCACGCAGACATTTACGCAAGAGAAAGAGGTGGGGCGGAAAAATTATTCGGCCAAGCCTTTGCTGGCTTAGACATCCCAAGAGAAAATATCATT
>NZ_JBOEQF010000318.1:0-2249 GCF_050689315.1 Aerococcus sp. L_32 | reverse complement strand
GAACAAGGTGCTGGTCACATGGCCGATGGTTACGCCCGTGTGGCTGGCCAAGTGGGTGTAGCGGTGACAACTAGTGGACCGGGAGCGACAAATATTGTCACTGCGGTGGCGACAGCGCAGATGGATTCGGTGCCTCTAGTCGTCATTTCGGGCCAGGTTACGACATCTGGTATTGGGAAAGACGCCTTTCAGGAAACCGACGTTGTCTCTTTAATGACGCCAATCACGAAATATGCCTATCAAGTTGAAGATGCTAAAGATATTCCACGTATCATCAAAGAAGCTTTCTACTTAGCGAATTCCGGCCGTAAAGGACCTGTCTTAGTGGATATTCCGAAAGATATCGGCGTGCAGGAAGTAGCTTTAGAAGATATTGATGATAGCTTCGATTTACCAGGTTACAACATGGATCATGAGGTAGACTTGGGAGCGGTAGCTGCGATTAAGGAAGCTTTGCTTCAAGCTGAAAAACCTTTGTTGTTAGTAGGGAACGGTGTGGTGAAATCTGAAGCCCACCAAGAACTACGCGACTTTGCTCATCAGTACAATATCCCGGTAACCCATACCCTACTAGGGATTGGCTTACTTGCTAGTGATGACCCCCTAAACTTAGGGTTAGCAGGGATGCACGGAACGTATGCAGCCAATATGGCCTTGATGGAGACAGATTGTCTCTTAAATATTGGTAGCCGTTTCGACGACCGGGTGGCTTCTAATCCTGACAATTTTGCGCCGGATGCCAAGATTATCCATGTGGATATTGATCTAGCGGAGATTGGCAAGATTATGGAACCAGATATTGCCTTACTGGCAGATGCTAAAACGGCTTTGGGTGCACTTTTACAAGGAGCTATCGCGGGCTGGTCTGATAAGACGGACTGGTTGGCTCACCAAGCGGCTAACCAAGCCTTACATCCTACTCGGGTGCCTGAGATGACAGACGCGATTCGACCACAAGCGGTACTGGATTACTTAGGGAAGGCGACGGATGGTCAGGCCTATATCGTGACCGACGTTGGCCAACACCAAATGTGGGCTGCCCAGTATTATCCTTACCAATTCCCTGGCCAAAACTTAACGTCAGGTGGACTGGGTACTATGGGATACGGGGTGCCGGCAACGATTGGGGCGGCATTTGCGGCGGATGAGAAACATCCTGTTGTAGGGATCATCGGTGACGGAGGATTCCAAATGACCAACCAGGAATTGAATATCATCCAACATTATGGCATTCAACCGAAATTTATTATTTTAAATAATACGGTGCTTGGGATGGTGCATCAGTGGCAACATGCTTTCTATTCAGACCGTTATTCACATTCTGAATTTGGATCGAGCTTGCCAGACTTCGTGAAGTTGTCGGAAGCTTTAGGCGTGAAGGCGGCTAAGGTAACGGACCCAGCGGATATGCAGGCGGCGGTAGATGAGATGTTGGCTTATGACGGGGCTTATGTATTAGAAGTCTTGATTGATAAGTACGAACGGGTTACCCCGATGGTGCCATCTGGTAAGGCAAATAATGAAATGGAGGGCTTGTCATGATCTTTCAATTTATCCGATTAAAAGTAGTGAATAGGCCTGGTGTTTTAAACCGTGTGACACAAGTTGTCCTTAAACCGCGTTATAACATTGACACTTTAACCCTAGCAGGGACGGACGATCCGGCGATTTCCTATATTACGATAGGGATTAATTTCCAAGATTTGGAAGCGGCGACTCTTTTGACCAGACAATTATTGAAGCAAGTGGATGTGGTGAGTGCAACACTGTTAGACCCATCTGAGCTTGGCTAGGATAGCTATTTTTCAAAGAATTGACACAAGAAAACTCGACAGCACATATATGGAGGCAAAAAATATGGCAAAAGTATACTACGAAAAAGATATGACCAGTAATGCATTATCAGGTAAACAAATCGCTGTAGTCGGCTATGGTTCACAAGGACATGCGCATGCGCAAAACTTACGAGATAATGGCCAAAATGTCATTATCGGTATCCGTGAAGGTAGCTCTGCAAACCGTGCACGTAACGATGGATTTGATGTATATTCAGTTGCCGAAGCGACGAAAAAAGCGGATATCATCATGATTTTATTACCAGATGAAATTCAAAAAGATACTTACGCCAATGAAATTGCGCCGAACTTAGAAGCAGGAAATGCTTTAGCCTTCGCCCATGGTTTCAACATCCACTTCAAAAACATCCAACCAGATCCTTCAATTGATGTGTTCATGGTTGCGCCTAAGGG
>NZ_JBOEQF010000317.1:0-2261 GCF_050689315.1 Aerococcus sp. L_32 | reverse complement strand
GATGATATTTTCTCTTGGGATGTCTAGGCCAGCAAAGGCTTGGCCGAATAATTTTTCCGCCCCACCTCTTTCTCTTGCGTAAATGTCTGCGTGGTCGAAGAAGGTTAATCCTTCGTCATAGGATTGTTGGATTAAGTCTTGGACTTCTTCTACTGATTTACCTTCAATCCGCATACAACCTACTGCTAGATTGGGTGCTGTTAAACCATTTTGCCCTAATGAGATATATTTCATGTATATGCCTCCGTTTCAATTTAAGAAAACGTTTTCTTGTTACTGGTAAAATTATACTTGTTTTCTCGTCAAATGGAAACAAAAGTGTCTAGTCCATTGAAATATCCAGTCACAGACTTAAATAGTGTCTGTTCGGATGAATTTTGTTCGTCGGTAAGAAAGGTAGAGCATGATAATCGTTCCAATCCATAAAATGGGAATCATCACACTAACACTCGTGATATAAAAGCCAACAATAATGGCGATAATTGCAGGTAATCCCATGGCGGTTGCGACCATACCTAAACAGTATTGGAAGGAGAATAGGTCATGGAATTTGTGTTTTTGTAAAATGTTTAACCGTGAAACAATAATCATCAAGCCCCCTAAACCAAGAATAAAGATGGTCAACTGACGGGTCATGACGAGGATCTGCTTGCTTTGGGTATTCACTTCCGTTTGGTAGCTAACCCGTAAACTTTCGATAAGAGTCGCATTATCAGTCATATCGTCATCCAAGTCTAAAGGTAGATTAGCAGTATACCGTGTATCTTGGTCTATTTGATACACGAATTGGTCTGCCAGGATTAAGAGTAACTTGTCAGCCCCCTTCAAGTAGCCGTCAAGATTGTCGGCACTAGGGAAAATAACCACTTGTAATTGGTCACCGTCAATAACGATATCTGACTGGTCTGACTGAAAAGACCCGTTATCATAGGTAAAATTCGATAATTGGCTGACTGTTTCTTCTGGGATAATGGTCTGTAGTTCTTCAAAGGCTTTATTAACTGTTCCGTCTTCAACGGGTTGAAAACTGTTGGCGAAGGGCCAGGTCATGATAATCGACCAGACAACCATTACAAGAATTGACTTCCACCAGGTCATCAGATGACGGTGGTAGAAGATATTAGCTGGGCTGAACATGTCTTTCACATAGTGTATTGGAAACATTTAAATGAATCGCTCCTTTTTAGTGGTGACTCCATTATAACTGAACTTGGCTTGAATCAGGCAAGCTTTTACTTTGTCGTGTAGTGGCGGGATTTATGCTAAAATGAAAGTATTCTAATATACAGGAATTTCATTTAAGGATTTTCATTTAAAGAAGGAAGGCACAGTATATGAAAGAAATCAATAAAAAAATTGCTATCATCGGCTTAGGCAATATGGGAACTGCAATTTTAAACGGATTAGTAAAATCGGACGAGATTGATAACCAACTGATTACTGGTTCACGCGCTAACCCTGAAAAAGCTGTAGCGGACTCAGCTAAGTATGGTTTCGCCATTTTGACAGATAATAAGGAGACGGCTAAGGGGGCGGACGTAGTTATCCTTGCAGTAAAACCTTACTTAATCAAGGATGTGGTGGATGAAATCAAACCAACACTTACTGCGGAGACGATTGTAATTTCGGTTGCGACGGGCTACAGTTTGTCCGATGCGGCTGGACAGTTAGGGGATTCTGCCAAATTCGCTCGGGTGATGCCTAATATTCCAGCGCAAGTTGGGGAAGGGATTTCTGGTGTTGTCTATAATGAAAACTTATCGGCAGCGGACAAGGAATTAATTATGCAAATCCTTCATACTTTCGGTTCAGCGGAACAGTTGACTGAGAACCAGTTGGACGCCTTCACAGGGATTGCGGGGTCGAGTCCAGCGATTATCTTTATGATTATTGAAGCCATGGCGGATGCTGGTGTGGCAAAAGGATTAACTAGACCACAAGCGCTAGCCTTTGCCAAACAAGCGGTTAAGGGGTCAGCTCAGTTGGCGATTGAATCGGACTTACACCCTGGCGCTTTGAAGGATGCGGTCTGTACGCCAGGTGGCACAACCATTGAAGAGGTCCGCACAGCTGAGTCAATGAACCTACGCGGCACAATTATTGAAACGATAATTGCGGGTATTGAAAAGTCGGAAAGTTTATAATTTGTGTAAATTGCTGAAAACCTGCTTATATTGCTAGCTTTCAGAGCCATTGCCTAGTAATATGGATAGTTGAAGAGATACTACAAAATGATGAAGAACATTAAAAAGGATTGAATG
>NZ_JBOEQF010000316.1:0-2272 GCF_050689315.1 Aerococcus sp. L_32 | reverse complement strand
CTTGCCCTTTTACAAAAAGGTTTAGAAAAGGCATCACGATTTTGGGGGATAAGTGCTACAATATAGGAAATATGCGGTTGGGGAACTGGCCGGTTAATGAGAGGATTTTTGTGGTATGACGATTAATGAGCGATTAAAGCAGATTACGCCGTCTGAGATTCGGGCTTTTGATGCGCAGGTGTCGACGATTCCTGGTTTGTTGAATTTTACGATTGGGGAGCCAAATTTTGATGTGCCTGAATTTATTAAGGATGCGATGAAAGAGGCTTTGGATAAGAATTTCACCCATTATGCGGCTTCGGATGGTTTGCAGGAGTTGCGTCAGGCGATTGCTAATTTCTACCAACGTCGTCATCAACTAGACCTAAACTGGCAACAAATTATGGTGACGGTGGGGGCTAGTCAAGGTTTTATGATTACCATGATGGCCCTTTTGAATCCTGGGGATAAGGTCTTGATTCCATCACCATATTTCCCACTATATGGCTATTCTTCTATTTTATCTGGTGGGGATTCGGTTTTTGTGGATACATCTGCTGATGGTTTTGTCTTAACGCCTGAAGCTTTGGACCACCAGCTACAAGGTCATCCTGAGATCAAGTTGTTGATGCTGAATTATCCAAACAATCCAACTGGGACCACTTATTCTAAGGATCAGGTCAAGGGGTTGGCGGAGGTCTTGCGGAAGTACCCGGATGTTTATGTCTTGTCGGATGAAATTTACGGGGATTTGGTTTATGAAGGTGACCACTATTCAATGGTGCAAGAGTTACCAGAACGGACGATTTTACTTGCAGGGGCATCAAAGTCGTATGCGATGACTGGATTTAGACTAGGTTTCTTACATATTCCAGCTGACCTATATGAAGAGTTGTTCAAAATTTTCCAAACCATGGTAACCTGTGTATCAACACCTGACCAGTGGGCCGGGGTAGCTGCTTATAATGACGGCGACCAAGCCATTGATGAGATGAAGGGTGAATACAACCACCGCAGGAAGATGATTGTGGACCGGATGACAGCTATGGGATTTGATATCCCGCATCCAGCTGGCGCATTTTATGTATTCCCCCGCATTCCAGCCAAATACGGTGATGATGACCAAGCCTTTGCTCTAGATTTAGCGGAAAAAGCGAAAGTCGGTGTCATTCCTGGCTCAGCCTTTGGACCAGGCGGCCAAGGTTACTTCCGTTTCTCTTATGCCGCGGCCTACGAGGATATTGCCGTAGCCATGGACCGGATGGCAGCCTTTATGGAAGTATTATAGAAAAATAAATAGATCAAATAAAGTCGGGGCCACTGGTCTCGATTTTTTATTTCGTCAAAGTGGGTTTCAATTTGATCAGAAAATGAATATAAATTGCCTGTACATAGCCATTTGAACGGCTTAAATATCGACAGGGACGGCTTGGTCGAGTAAGATGGAAGACGAAGAAAGTTTGAAATATGGGGGAGATTTCCATGAATGAAATCAATGAACAAGCTAATAGAAACTGGGTAAGGGATGTCGCTTTATTCCTAACCAGTCAGGGGATTTCCCTATTCGGATCATCCATCGTCCAATATGCCATCATGTGGCATATTACGATTGAAACCGGGTCCGGTGTCATGATGACCTTGTATATCATCTGCGCCTTTTTACCAACCTTTTTACTGTCACCAGTAACAGGGGTCTGGGCTGACCGGTTTAACCGAAAGCAATTAATCATGTGGGCTGATGGTGGGATTGCGGTAGCTACGTTGGTTTTAGCCTTGTTGTATATGCAGGGTTACCAAGAGATTTGGATGTTACTGATTGTAGCAGCTATTCGTGCCTTTGGCGCGGCCGTCCAAACACCGGCAGTGGGTGCTATTTTGCCACAAATCGTCCCTAAATCAGAATTAACTCGGATTAACGGCCTCAATTCCTCTATTCAAGGGATTCTAAACTTCGGGTCGCCCTTGATATCAGCGGTTTTGCTAGCAGCCTGGCCACTGTCTTACATCTTCCTGGTCGATGTGGTTACAGCGGGATTAGCGATTGCCACCATGTTATTTTTGAAAGTCCGGACCCATGACAAGGCTAGTAGAAACCAGTCGGCGTCCTATACTGCCGACTTTATGTTGGGTGTCCGCTACGTCAAAAACCATGACTTTCTAAGAAACCTATTCATCTTCTTCGGAATCTTCATGTTACTAATCGCACCAGCCTCCATGTTACCGACTTTAGTTGTGACAAGGACATACGGAGACGAAGTGTGGCGGTTGTCAGCTATTGAGATTGCTTTCTCAG
>NZ_JBOEQF010000315.1:0-2273 GCF_050689315.1 Aerococcus sp. L_32 | reverse complement strand
TTTGCCCTTTTACAAAAAGGTTTAGAAAAGGTATCACGATTTTTGGGGATAAGTGCTACAATATAGGAAATATACGGTTGGGGGACTAGCCGGTTAATGAGAGGATTTTTGTGGTATGACGATTAATGAGCGGTTGAAGCAGATTACGCCGTCTGAGATTCGGGCTTTTGATGCGCAGGTGTCGACGATTCCTGGTTTGTTGAATTTTACGATTGGGGAGCCGAATTTTGATGTGCCTGAATTTATTAAGGATGCGATGAAAGAGGCTTTGGATAAGAATTTTACCCACTATGCGGCTTCGGATGGTTTACAGGAGTTGCGACAAGCGATTGCTAATTTTTACCAACGTCGTCATCAGTTGAAGTTAAACTGGCAACAAATTATGGTGACGGTGGGGGCTAGTCAAGGTTTTATGATTACCATGATGGCCCTATTGAATCCTGGTGATAAGGTATTGATTCCTTCGCCGTATTTCCCACTATATGACTATTCTTCTATTTTATCTGGTGGGGAGTCAATTTTTGTGGATACGTCTGCGGATAACTTTGTCTTAACGCCTGAAGCTCTGGACCGCCAGCTACAAAGTCATCCTGAGATCAAGTTGTTGATGTTGAATTATCCAAATAATCCAACTGGGACCACTTATTCAAAGGACCAGGTCAAGAGATTGGCGGAGGTCTTGCGGAAGTATCCGGATGTTTATGTCTTGTCGGATGAAATTTACGGGGATTTGGTTTATGAAGGTGACCACTATTCAATGGTGCAAGAGTTGCCTGACCGGACAATTTTATTGGCAGGCGCGTCTAAATCTTATGCCATGACTGGATTTAGACTAGGTTTCTTACACATTCCAGCTGACCTCTATGAAGAGTTGTTCAAAATTTTCCAAACTATGGTAACCTGCGTATCAACACCTGACCAGTGGGCCGGGGTAGCTGCTTATAATGACGGCGACCAAGCCATTGATGACATGAAGGGTGAATACAACCACCGCAGGAAGATGATTGTGGACCGGATGACAGCTATGGGATTTGATATCCCGCATCCAGCTGGCGCATTTTATGTATTCCCCCGCATTCCAGCCAAATACGGTGACGATGACCAAGCCTTTGCCCTAGATCTAGCGGAAAAAGCGAAAGTCGGTGTCATCCCTGGCTCAGCCTTTGGACCAGGCGGCCAAGGTTACTTCCGTTTCTCTTATGCCGCGGCCTACGAGGATATTGCCGTAGCCATGGACCGGATGGCAGCCTTTATGGAAGCATTATAGAAAGATAAATAGATTAAATAAAGTCGGGGCCACTGGTCTCGATTTTTTTGTTTCGTCAAAGTGGGTTTCAATTTGATCAGAAAATGAATATAAATTGCCTGTACATGCCCATTTGAACGGCTTAAATATCGACAGGGACGGCTTGGTCGAGTAAGATGGAAGACGAAGAAAGTTTGAAATATGGGGGAGATTTCCATGAATGAAATCAATGAACAAGCAAATAGAAACTGGGTAAGGGATGTCGCTTTATTCCTAACCAGTCAGGGGATTTCCCTATTCGGATCATCCATCGTCCAGTATGCCATCATGTGGCATATTACGATTGAAACAGGGTCCGGTGTCATGATGACCTTGTATATCATCTGCGCATTTTTACCAACCTTTTTACTATCGCCAGTAACAGGGGTCTGGGCTGACCGGTTTAACCGTAAGCAATTAATCATGTGGGCTGATGGTGGGATTGCGTTGGCTACGCTGATTTTAGCCTTTTTGTATATGCAGGGTTACCAAGAGATTTGGATGTTACTGATTGTGGCGGCCATTCGTGCCTTTGGCGCAGCCGTCCAAACACCGGCAGTGGGTGCTATTTTGCCACAAATCGTCCCTAAATCAGAATTAACTCGGATTAACGGCCTCAATTCCTCTATTCAAGGGATTCTAAACTTCGGGTCGCCGTTGATATCAGCGGGTTTGCTAGCAGCCTGGCCACTGTCTTACATCTTCCTGGTCGATGTGGTTACAGCGGGATTAGCGATTGTCACCATGTTATTTTTGAAAGTGCGGACCCATGACAAGGCTAGTAGAAACCAGTCAGCGTCCTATACTGCCGACTTTATGTTGGGTGTCCGCTACGTCAAAAACCATGACTTCCTAAGAAACCTATTCATCTTCTTCGGCATCTTCATGTTACTAATCGCGCCAGCCTCCATGTTACCGACTTTAGTTGTGACAAGGACATACGGAGACGAAGTGTGGCGGTTGTCAGCTATTGAAATTGCTTTCTCAA
>NZ_JBOEQF010000314.1:0-2280 GCF_050689315.1 Aerococcus sp. L_32 | reverse complement strand
ATAAAACCGTTAGCTTAGACACTTGTTTAAGCTAACGGTTTTTTGTATATTTAGAAAGAATAATGTAGGGAGAAGTATAAAATTTATGGTATTAGGGCGGCCGATTGAGAAGGCGGCCATTAAGCCATTAAACTATATGAAAAATTAGATGCGGAAAGCCATCACCCTTTGATGGATGTTTTTATGAGTAAAGAGCTCAATAAATAAGTGTTAAAAATCATACAATTACAAAAGTTACCTTCTAATGATACTAAAATAGCAATTCTAGGAATTTTTGTATGTGAATATTAAACTGATCGCTTTAGGAGGTATTTGAATGACAGATTTACCAAAAATTGGTAAGCCAGCAACTAATGCGTTGGCGACGGTTGGGATTGATCAAATTGAACAGTTATCGAGTGTAACAAAATCGAATCTGGCTCATCTGCATGGTGTGGGCCCTAAGGCAATTGAAATATTGGAAAAGAGTTTGCTTGAGTTAGGTTTATCTTTCAGTTTAGTGTCATCCGATTTACCTGATTTGCCCTTTTTCTTGATAGGAGACCTAGCATGTGATAATGCACCTAAGCGACGAATTGCCCGCGATTTAGCGATGAATTTATATGCGAAGGGGTTAGTATACGATGGGTCACTAATGGTAGATGAGGTGGTATATAAGGCGCCTTATAACGATTTAGTATTAACTGGTAGAGACCAAGTATTATCTAGCGCAATTAGGGTGACGGATATTTCATCTATAGAAGTCTTTCAAATTTTATCCCATGGGAAGGAAGCAGCTCTGCATGGAAAAATCGTGGATAAACAGGGAACATTCACATACTTTTCTATGTTTTTTGTGTTTGCCAGTCATAAGAAGGATAGTGTCGTAAGTCAGATTGTGCATTATCAGCAAATATAGAACAAAGATAATGTGAAAGACAAAAATCGCATATGATATTGAAGACTGGCGGATAAACAGTACTTATCCGCTTTTTTTCATATATAAGTACAAAATTAGTTTGTAAGTTTTTGTAAATTATTGCAAGAAAATGATAAAATAGAAAGATATTAGGATTGATGATAAAAAAGGAGTGGAAATAATGTATTATTTACCGTTGATTGGTATTCTAATCATAATTGTTGGTTTTGCAATGAAGCTAGACACCATTGCGGTTGTTGTAATCGCGGGGCTAGCGACAGCTTTAGTATCGGGTATTTCGGTTACTGACTTCTTGGTGATGCTTGGAGAAGGTTTTGTGAATAATCGTTTAGTTACAATTTTTATTTTAACCTTGCCAATGATTGGTTTAGCTGAAACGTTTGGCTTGAAAAATCAAGCAGTACGATTGATTAATAATGTTAAAGGGATGACAACGGGGTCATTCTTAACCTTATACTTATTCTTACGTGAATTAGCTGGATTCTTATCAATTCGTATTGGAGGTCATCCACAATTTGTACGCCCGTTAGTACAGCCTATGGCGGAAGCCGCAGCTATTTCTAAAAATGGTGAAATTGATGATGACACAAAAGAAGAAATTAAAGCACAATCTGCTTCGATGGAGAATATCGGGAACTTCTACGCACAAAATACTTTTGTGGCAAGTGCTGGTACTTTATTGATTGCGGGTACTTTGGAATCATTAGGTTATGAAGTGATGGCAATTGATGTGGCGCGTGCATCAATTCCAGTTGCCATTATCGCATTTATTCTAACAGCAGTTTATAACTATGCATTTGATCAAAAAATGAACCGTAAATACCGTAAATACCGTAAAGGAGGTAAGTAAGGTGGAAATGTTCTTTACAAACTTACTAGAATTCTTCTATATTTTAATCGGCTTGCAGTTCGCCTTTACTGGTTATAAAGTTTTACGGTCTGACCAAGATAAACGGATTGGGACCGCTTTATTCTGGTTTGACCTAGCTCTCTTGTTTGCCTTAGGAAAATGGTTACCCGCAATTATTTCTGGTGCCTTAGTCTTATTATTGGCAATTATTACCTTGGTTAAACACTTTGTAACAGGTAAATTTGAGCAAGACGAGGAGCGTGCAGAAGCTGGTGCAGACCGTTTTGGAAACCTTGTGTTTGTACCTGTTATTGTTATGGCGATTACAGCATTAGCGCTTGCGCAGTTTGTGCCGGCTTCAGGTGCGGGTGCTATTGGTATCGGGGCAATTGTTGCATTAGTGCTTGCGATGGCTATTTTCCGTGCACCCTTCCAACAAGTTTTACATGAATCTAATCGAAATGTACAACAAGTTGGATCAACAGCTATTTTGCCACAATTATTGGCTGCA
>NZ_JBOEQF010000313.1:0-2293 GCF_050689315.1 Aerococcus sp. L_32 | reverse complement strand
TAAATATTTCAATTAGTTATCTGTCAAAGACAACTATTAAATAATACCATCTGATTTAGACACTGTCAATACAATTTCCATAAAAATTTTATTTTTTGTCATTTTTAGCGCATCGGCAGAAAAAATACGTATATAAAACATATGGAGGTTGAAAATGATATTGTCTGTTTATTATAGCATTTTATTGGCCCTTTTTGCTAGTCTTGCTTCGTTTTTTATGGTGGTTGGTTCAAGAACAGTCCTTGGACAATCCTTTATCCGCGGTCGTTCCAAATGCGACAATTGTCAAGTCACGCTTTCACCCTTAGCCTTGATACCAATTATCGGTTACGGACTATCAGCAGGTAAGTGCCAGACTTGTCGCCAATCAATACCTTTTATTTATCCATTCTGTGAAGGATTTTTCGCTATATTTTCTCTCTTGTTTTTTCTGAACCACCCGACTGAAACGGCTATTCTTCTCTGCATGATTTTCGCCATCCTACTCATTATGACCAGTGCCGATCTGGCTTTACAAATCATACCAGACCGATTTCAAGTCATATTATTATTAGTTGTTATTTATTATCTTTACCGAAATCCGAACCTAACGCTCTTAACCCACGTTACCTTTTCCCTGCTGGTCTTCATCACTTTAATCACCTGCAATTATCTGCTTCATCAAGGTATAGGTGGTGGTGATATTAAAACACTGGCAGTCTTAGCCCTAATGCTCGGTCCCTTAACCTTCTCATATCTTCTGTTGATCGCTAGTGGTCTAGCCCTCTGCCACATCTGTTATGTGAAAATAAAAAATGTAAACCCGCCGACTGGTCTGCCATTTATCCCTTACTTATTCTTTGCCTATCCCATCGTCTTCTATATACTGTAATTAGCAAAGTATAGAATGTGAGGGAGAGAATTTGCAAATTCAACACACTTTCATCCAAGGTAAATATGACCAGCCAGCTTTATGCGAGGACGCTCTTTTTACAAACGACCACTTCATCGCTGTTATAGACGGGGTAACATCCAAGTCGAACTTTATCCATAAAGGCATGAGAACTGGCAAAATAGCGTCCAACATCATCCATGATTTCTTAACCACATTAGATCCACAAGCACCTATCGAGACGGTTATTTCAGGTGTTAACCAAGCTTTTGAGGACAAGTTTTATACACATGTGGATTTCCCGCTAGACCGAATCGAACATGGTCCACAAGCTGCTATGGCTTTGTATTCTGCTTTCTACAAGTGTATCTACCTAATTGGGGATTGCCAAGCTAGTGTAAACGGGCAATTATATACCCAACCAAAGGCCTCTGATGATATTTTAAGCGCCTTCCGGTCACTCATCTTGCATATCAACCCTAACCACCACCACGAGGCCAGAGACGCCATTATGCCCTATTTAATTTCCTCAAACGCATTTGCCAACAAGGCTGATACACGGTTTGGTTATTCGGTTTTAAACGGACAAGAGATTCCAAGTAGCTTAATGACAACTATACCTGTTCAAGCTGGGGATGAAATAGTCCTAACATCAGATGGTTATCCAGATATTCGACCAACTTTTGAAGAAACTGAAGCTTACCTGCAAGCAATTATCCACAATGATCCGAATTTAATTGATCAATTTATTTCCACAAAAGGCCTCAACCCTGACCAAGTCAGCTTTGATGACCGGTCTTATATTGCCTTCAAAGTGACGGCCCGGTCGTAAATTTCAAATTTTTTCTCTCTATAAAACACAAAATCCCTAGACCAATTTGGCCTAGGGATTTTTTCTCGTCTGAATATTCATTTGTGGTTTCTACAATGGTGAATTAGTTTTCTTGAATACTTGAGTAGTCAATTTGGCTAATTTCAGCATCTTCATCTACTTCTTCGCCGTAGATTAGTTGTTGTGTGTCACCGATTTTTTTCGGTTCCATTTCACGGTAACGAGCCATACCTGTACCTGCAGGGATGATCTTACCGATAATAACGTTCTCCTTCAATCCAAGTAAGTGGTCTTCTTTACCACGGATAGCCGCGTCAGTTAAGACTTTAGTTGTTTCTTGGAATGAGGCTGCAGATAGGAAACTGTTAGTTTCTAAGGCTGCTTTAGTGATACCTAATAATACTGGGCGCGCTGTTGCAGGTAGTTCACCTGAACGGATTGCTTGCGTATTGGCATCTGTAAAGTCTGCAGTATCCATTAATTTACCTGGTAACAAGTCTGTTGAACCTGGGTCAAGGACACGTACTTTACGTAGCATTTGACGAACCATAACCTCCACGTGTTTATCATTGATGTCTACCCCTTGAGAG
>NZ_JBOEQF010000312.1:0-2308 GCF_050689315.1 Aerococcus sp. L_32 | reverse complement strand
ATAAATTCTTTATCTTCGATGTCTAAATCGATATTATGGATTGCTTTAAATTCATCTTCATAAATTTTACCGACTTTATTTAATTGAACTTTTGCCATTTTATCCTCCTATTAACCTTTCACTGCCCCTGCAGTTAAACCTTTAACCATGTTCTTAGATCCGATAACGAAGATGGCTAGACTAGGTATCATTGAAATAATAACACCCGCTACCATTAAAACTAATGATTGTGAGTCTACACTATTCAACATTGAAATCCCGATTTGAACAGTTCGCGCATTATCGTTATTCGTTACTAGTAACGGCCACATATACATGTTCCAACCTGCAAGGAATGACTGAACGGCCATTGAACCAAGCGTTGGTCTCAGTAATGGGAACATAATTTCAAATACAAATCGTAAATCTTTACACCCATCCATTTTAGCTGCTTCATAAATTTCATAAGGGAAGTTTTGTAGCGCTTGTGTACATAAAAAGATGTTAAATGCTGAAGCCATAAATGGCAGGATCAACACAATAATTGAATCATTTAAGCCCCAACCAGATACCATCAAGAATTGAGAGATAATTACCGCTTCACCTGGTACCATCATGGTAGAAAGGATTATGGCATACACTAATTTACTGCCTTTGAAATTTACAAATCTGAAAGCAAAACCGGCTAATAAGGATGTCAGAATCTGCAAGAAGGTTACAGATGTTGCTACGATAATTGAGTTGATGATATAACGACCTAAAGGGGCGATATCAAAAACTTGAACGAAGTTTTTTAATGTTGGGTTTTGCGGGAATAGAATTGAATTTGGATCATATAATTCAGCTGATGGTTTCAAGGCCATTAATACGGCATAAATTAAAGGAAACATCATAAAAAGCCACATGATAACGTTAAGGACATTTACACCTATTCGTTGAACGTTTTGCTGCATCAAATATTTTTGATCTTGTTTATTACGGTTAGTAACTGCTGTTGAATTTGCTTGCGTGCTGGCCATTATTTATTACTCCTTCCTCGAATGATGAACATGATAATAGTTAAAATCATAATGATGACGAATAAAACAACTGATTCTGCTGAGGCAAAGCCATACCGATAATTCATAAAGGCATTCTTGTAAATATCGTAAACAATTACGTTCGTTGATTCACCTGGACCTCCTTTAGTCAAGATATTGATTTGACCGAAACCTTGGAAGGCGTTAATCACATTGGTTACAATAACAAAGAAGAAAGTTGGGCCTAATTGAGGAATGGTAATATTGATAAATTTTTGAAAACCGTTGGCCCCATCAATTGAGGCACTTTCATATAAAGAATCATCAATACTCGCTAATCCAGAAGAGAAATATAAAAAGTTCATCCCTGAATTTAACCAGCCAGTTAAAATCCCTACAACTACCAGAGACCATGTTGGATGAGTTAAAAGGTTCTGATTAGTGCCGATTAACTTGTTTACAATCCCTACTGTCGGGTTTAACATGACTTGGAAAATCATGGCCATACCTGCAGATGCAATAGCCATTGGCATCGCATAAGAGGTAGAGAAAAATCTAATCCCAGGAAATGACCGTTGACATAGCATAGCCGCTATTAGTCCGACTGTCACACCAAAAAGTACAACAATCAAAACAAACTGGAATGATACCATCATAGAGTTCCAGAATGATTTACTGGCAAATAATTCAGCATAGTTTCTCAATCCAAGAAACTGAGACATTTGACCGAAAGAATCTGTTAGATATAGCGAACGGAAAATCGTTTGGATAAAAGGCCAAAACATAAATATTGTTAAAACTAACAAAGCTGGTAACAAGTACATATAAGGTTGGATTTGTTCACCCAAGGTCTTCTTCGCTTTAATGATTACAATTTCATCTGTACGTTCCAAAATTGTGCTCCTTTCAAAATATAAAACAGCCGGAAAAAGCTTCCGGCTGTACAAAGTCTAAATCTTATTGATTCGTCGCATTGTAGTTCTCAAGCGCTGCATTTGTTTGATCAGCCATATTTTGAACTGCCTCTTCTGCAGTGATTTCATTATTTAATAGACGCTCTAATTCTGCTTCGAAGTACATACGTGCTTCTTGGTTTACACCAGATAAAGCACCTTGATCTTCAGGTGTTGCATCATGTAATTGGTCAATCGCTGTTTGGAATTGAGGGAATTCTGCTAAGTTATCTTTGAATACTTGTTCGTCATGAGCATTTTTGTTTACAGGGAAGTAACCTGTATCTGCATTCCATTGCGCTTGAACTTCAGGTGTTACTAGGTATTGCATGAAGTCCCAAGTAGCATCTTTCTTAG
>NZ_JBOEQF010000311.1:0-2314 GCF_050689315.1 Aerococcus sp. L_32 | reverse complement strand
CGCAGGCTCTTCAGTAATTTCCGCTACTTTCTCATAAAGTGTTGAAAAGTGACGTAAATAATAAGCATCTTGAATCAAATAGTAACGGAAGTTTTCAATAGGCAACGTCCCATCTTGTAGCTGCAAAATAAAAGGATGGTGGAAACTCCCCTCCCAAAAGGGTCTCGTTTGACTGCGGGCGATTTCTGTAAAAGTCTTTTCCATTAAATTATATTCTCCAATCTCATAATCATATTGCCGACGACAACTAAACTCATGCATAAAACAATAGCTGGTGTAGACATTTTCCATTGACGGTACTGGCGGCGTGGCTGGTCTTCAGAGAACCCTCTAGAATACATGGCTTCTGCGTACCGTTCACGCCAATTGAGGGCTAGAAAGATCACTTTCACATAATAGAGAGGTGACCATGGATATAATTTCTTCCCCCTTAATAAACTGGCATCATGCATACTCTTGATTTCCCTTTGAATTTCAGGCACAGCATGTATCACAACCAACAATCCATAGATAAAAATAGCCGGCACTTTATACTGTTCAAAAATTAGCAAGCAGTCTTGTAAGTCAACGGCAACCATAAATCCTATTCCTAAAGCCGCAAAGGCATAGGTTCTAGTGAATAATACCCAAGCGTCATCTAGTCCACTTCCTTGGATATAGACCGACCAAAAAGTGGTGATGGCAGGAATAAAAGGTAGGGTTAATAAAAATACCAGTACACCAAACCGTTTTTTAATAGCTAAGTAGGCTATAACCATTAATAAGACATAAATATTCAGCCAAACCGAATAGGTAAAAGATATTTCAATCGTGAACAAGAATACTAAGACCAGAATAGCTGGAATCGCTGTTTTCTTCTCTTCCATCAATTATCAAACCTCCTTCAGCACTTGATTGGACAAGTGAATATGATGATCACTTACACTTTCCAGCGGACAAAGGCGATGAGACACAATCAAGAAATCCGTATCTCTTTTCTTGTCTTCAATCCAATCCGCAAAGTAATCACTGGCTTTCTGGTCCAAACCCGCAAAAGGCTCATCCAGCATTAGAAACTGGTGGTCTAAACTCAATAAGGCGATTAATTGCACCATCTTCTTCTGCCCTTCGCTTAAATGATATAAACTTCGGTCTAAAACGTGGCTGATATGCAAGTCTTCAGGTGCCTGCATCTGGCGGTCACGAATTTCACCAGCATCTTCATTTGGAAACCGTAACTCACTCGCTACTTCCAACGTCACAAATTGTTGGGCTGCATCTTGAATAGCCAGGGTGAGTGATTCGTATAAGCTTTTCTTGCCCCAAAACCTTGAAAGTCTCCGGTCCTGAAACCGCATCTTGCCCTTGTAAGGGTGTAACTGGGCCATGGCCTTTAACAAAATCGATTTCCCCGCCCCATTATCGCCAGTTAGGGTTGATACCCCCTTTTGAAAAATGAATTTTTCTTGATGAAGCAGGGTTTTATCGCCTTGTTTGATTGCAATATTTTCCAAGGTGAAAGCTGATTCGCTGCTAGCTTGACCACTAGTCAACAATGGAATAGGCGCTTTTTCCGGCAAGGTGGTTACATCTGCTTCAGAAAGTTGGCCGCCTCGCATGATAAAGAATCGGTTGATGAGCCCCTTATAGTCAGTCAACTCATGGTCTACCACCACAATCAACTTGCCTTGCTGTCTTAATTTCGCCAACATGTGAATTAAGAAAAGTCTAGATGCTGGGTCAACTGATGCAAAGGGTTCGTCTAATAAGAAAACTGGTGGATTGACTGCAATCAAGATAGCCAAGGCCGCCCGCTGCTTCTCCCCACCTGACAGGGCCATCAAGTCTTGCTCTAATAAATGTCTGATACCCAAATCATCAACCGCTTGATTTAAACGCACTTTAGCTTGGTCATAAGGTAGACCGCAATTTTCTAAGGCAAAGAAGCATTCTCGTTCCAGGGTTCGCATGGTAAATTGTTGACCCGGATTTTGAAACATCAACCCGATTTTCTGGGCTTTTTCTGGAATAGTATAGTCTGACATCCGCTGGCCATCCATTACAACATTCCCTTGAAAACTTGCACCATTGAAGCCAACTATGGTATGGATGAAGGTGCTTTTCCCGCTACCACTATCACCCGTCAGTAAGATAAAATCGCCTAGCTGCCAATCACAAGAAATCCTGTCTAGGATGACGGTCTCATTTTTCCGGACGGACAATTCACTAATTTGTACTAAGGCACTCATTGGGCAAGTCCTTTGGCTTGGACCCTGTTGAATAGGCTAACGATTTGTTTAGTTAAAAAGACACCGAAAAATATCACTGAAATCAG
>NZ_JBOEQF010000310.1:0-2314 GCF_050689315.1 Aerococcus sp. L_32 | reverse complement strand
TTGATTTCAGTGACATTTTTCGGTGTCTTTTTAACTAAACAAATCGTTAGCCTATTCAACAGGGTCCAAGCCAAAGGACTTGCCCAATGAGTGCCTTAGTACAAATTAGTGACTTGACCGTCCGGAAAAATGAGACCGTCATCCTAGACAGGATTTCTTGTGATTGGCAGCTAGGCGATTTTATCTTACTGACAGGTGATAGTGGTAGCGGGAAAAGCACCTTCATCCATACCATAGCTGGCTTCAATAGTGCAAGTTTTCAAGGGAATGTTGTAATGGATGGCCAGCGGATGTCAGACTATACTATTCCAGAAAAAGCTCAGAAAATCGGGTTGATGTTTCAAAATCCGGGTCAACAATTTACCATGCGAACCCTGGAACGAGAATGCTTCTTTGCCTTAGAAAATTGCGGTCTACCTTATGATCAGGCCAAAGTACGCTTAAATCAAGCGGTTGACGATTTGGGTATCAGACATTTATTAGAGCAAGACTTGATGACCCTGTCAGGTGGGGAGAAGCAGCGGGCGGCCTTGGCCATCTTGATTGCAGTCAATCCACCAGTTTTCTTTTTAGACGAACCCTTTGCATCAATTGACCCAGCCTCTAGACTTTTCTTGATTAACGTATTGGCGAAATTAAGACAGCAAGGCAAGTTGATTGTGGTGATAGACCATGAGTTGACTGACTATAAGGGGCTAATCAACCGATTCTTTATCATGCGAGATGGCCAACTTTCTGAAGCAGATGTAACCACCTTGCCGGAAAAAGCGCCTATTCCATTGTTGACTAGTGGTCAAGCTAGCAGCGAATCAGCTTTCACCTTGGAAAATATTGCGATCAAACAAGGCGATAAAACCCTGCTTCACCAAGAAAAATTCATTTTTCAAAAGGGGGTATCCACCCTAACTGGCGATAATGGGGCGGGGAAATCGACTTTGTTAAAGGCCATGGCCCAGTTACACCCTTACAAGGGCAAGATGCGGTTTCAGGACCAGAGACTTTCAAGGTTTTGGGGCAAGAAAAGCTTATACGAATCACTCACCTTGGCTGTTCAAGATGCAGCCCAACAATTTGTGACGTTGGAAGTAGCGAGTGAGTTACGGTTTCCAAATGAAGATGCTGGTGAAATTCGTGACCGACAGATGCAGGCACTTGAAGACTTGAATATCAGCCACGTTTTAGACCGAAGTTTATATCATTTAAGCGAGGGGCAGAAGAAGATGGTGCAATTAATCGCCTTGTTGAGTCTAGACCACCAGTTTTTAATGCTGGATGAGCCTTTTGCGGGTTTGGACCTGAAAGCCAGTGATTACTTTGCGGATTGGATTGAAGACAAGAAAAGAGATACGGATTTCTTGATTGTGTCTCATCGCCTTGGTCCGCTGGAAAGTGTAAGTGATCATCATATTCACTTGTCCAATCAAGTGCTGAAGGAGGTTTGATAATTGATGGAAGAGAAGAAAACAGCGATTCCAGCTATTCTGGCCTTGGTATTCTTGTTCACGATTGAAATATCTTTTACCTATTCGGTTTGGCTGAATATTTATGTCTTATTGATGGTTGTGACCTACTTAGCTGTTAAAAAACGGTTTGGCGTACTGGTATTTTTGTTAGCCCTACCTTTTATTCCTGCCATCACCACTTTTTGGTCGGTCTATATCCAAGGAAGTGGCCTAGATGACGCTTGGGTATTATTCACTAGAACCTATGCCTTTGCGGCTTTAGGAATAGGATTTATGGTTGCCGTTGATTTACAAGACTGCTTACTAATTTTTGAACAGTATAAAGTACCGGCTATTTTTATCTATGGATTGTTGGTTGTGATACATGCTGTGCCTGAAATTCAAAGGGAAATCAAGAGTATGCATGATGCCAGTTTATTAAGGGGGAAGAAATTATATCCATGGTCATCTCTCTATTATGTGAAAGTGATCTTTCTAGCCCTCAATTGGCGGGATCGGTACGCAGAAGCCATGTATTCTAGAGGTTTCTCTGAAGACCATCCTCGCCACCAGTACCGTCATTGGAAAATGTCTACACCAGCTATTGTTTTATGCATGAGTTTAATTATCGTCGGCAATATGATTATGAGATTGGAGAATATGATTTAATGGAAAAAACTTTTACAGAAATCGCCCGCAGTCAAACGAGACCCTTTTGGGAGGGGAGTTTCAACCATCCTTTTATTTTGCAGCTACAAGATGGGACGTTACCTATTGAAAACTTCCGTTACTATTTGATCCAAGATGCTTATTATTTGCGTCACTTTTCAGCACTGTATAAGAAAGTCGCGGAAATTACTGAAGAGCCTGCA
>NZ_JBOEQF010000309.1:0-2323 GCF_050689315.1 Aerococcus sp. L_32 | reverse complement strand
GGGGGTACCTTTAACCCCATCCATAACGGTCATTTATTGATGGCTGAACAAGTCTATGACAAGCTGAAATTAGATGAAGTGTGGTTTATGCCAAACAAGAAGCCACCCCATTCGGAAACCAAAGAAACCTTAGACGACGCCTACCGGATAGATATGATAGAATTGGCAATCCAAGACAATCCACACTTTAGTCTAGAAGCAATTGAACTCGACCGGGTAGGAAAATCTTATACGGTGGATACTATGGAGATTTTAACGGCCCTGTATCCAACTTATGAGTTCTATTTCATCATTGGGGCGGATATGATTGAAAACTTACCTAAATGGCATCGGATTGATGATTTGATTAAGATGGTGCATTTTGTAGGTGTTGGCCGTGAGGGTTATCAAAATGATACGGACTATCCATTGATTTTTGTAGACGCTGAAGGGATGACTGTGTCATCAACAGGGATCAGAAACTCGGTGGCAGAAAAAGCCTCTATCCGTTACCTGACACCAGGACCTGTTGTTGCCTACATTCAAGAAAAGGGGTTATATCAAGCACATGAAAGCTAGAGAATTAAATCCGGATCTGATTAATATTAAACGGGATGAACTTGAGAAATTACTGCAAGCTCGTTTAACCAACAAGCGGTATAAGCACGTCTTACGGGTGGAAGAAACAGCTATTGAACTAGCTGAACAATACCCTGAAGCGGACGTAGATAAGGCCAGTATAGCAGCCTTACTCCATGATTATGCTAAAGAAGATAGCGAAAACCACTTATCTGAGTTTAAAGACTATCCAGGATACGACCCAGAGTGGTTAAATTACGGATCTGCCATTTGGCACGGTCCATTAGCCGCTATGATTGCAAATACTCGATTTGGGGTCAATGATGAAGATATCTTACAGGCTGTTTGGTCCCATACTATAGGGAGCTATGACATGACTCTAGACCAAAAAATCTTGTTTATCGCCGACTATATCGAACCAGGTCGTGACTTTAAGGGCGTTGAACAAGCACGAGATCTAGCCAAGACTGACTTAGATGCGGCAGTAGACTTTAAAATCAAACAATCTATTGTCCATTTGGTTGAATCAGGCCGTCAAGTATATCCAGAAACAATCGCCATCTACAATGATTGGGTTAAAAAATTTAGCAGCAAAAAAAAGTAATAAAAACAAGTAATCAGAATAAAACAGCAATAATAAAGGAGTATTTATGACTAAAAAGAGTGAAATATTATTAGAAGCAATCGTTAGAGGTGCGGACGACCGCTTAGCGACAGATATCGTAGCCTTAGACGTTGCCAACACAACACCAATGGCTGACTATTTTGTCATCATGTCTGGTCGTAACGATCGTCAAGTTAAAGCCATTGTGGACGCTGTTGAAGATGCAATTGAAGAAGCAGGATTTTCAGTGAAGGGTATCGAAGGAAAAGACGGTAACCGTTGGATCTTAATCGATGCTTTCGACGTGATTGTACACGTATTTACAAGTGAAGAACGTGGTTTCTACAACTTAGAAAAAATGTGGACTGAAGCACCATTAGTCAACGTTGAAGAATGGATTAGCTAAGGCGCAACCATGACAGAAAATCAACAACAATATGACGTATTCGCCGATGTCTACGAAATCTTGTTTGATGACAGTCTATACCTATCTTGGTTTACCTTCGCCACAGAAACCATGCAGGCCTTCGACAAATTCATAGAGGGCCAAGACTATTGGTTGGACCTTGGCGCAGGTGGCGGTCAATTCGCTATTTTGATGGCCCAAGCAGGTTATCCTATCAAGGGGCTAGACCTATCTGAAAAAATGGTCGCTGCAGCCAAAGCGAACGCTAAGGAAGCTAAGTTAGACCTTGAATTCTGGCAAGATGACATGACCACATTTGAATTAAGGGACCAAGCAGCAGTCATTTCCTGTTTCTGCGATACCTTTAATTATCTAGCGGACGCGAATGCGGTGAAAACTACTTTTACCCATATCTACCAGCAATTACAAGATGGTGGGATTTTCATGTTCGACGTTCATTCTATCCATCAAATGAATGACATCTATCCAGAAACATCCTTTGTCGTTGAGTGGGATGACGCCGTATTTACCTGGACATCAGACCAGTTCCGTGGCGAAAATACCATCGACCATACCATTAACGTATTCGTTCAAAATACAGACGATAACAACTACCAACGGTTTGAAGAAATGCACTACGAACAGACCTTGCCTATTGAAGCTTACCAGGAAATTTTGACCCAAGTAGGCTTCAAGAACATCCGTGTCACAGCAGACTTTGGCCAAGACGCACCGGATGAGAGTTCTAAACGTAT
>NZ_JBOEQF010000308.1:0-2350 GCF_050689315.1 Aerococcus sp. L_32 | reverse complement strand
GACGTACGAAATAGTCGATATTTTCCCGCATATGACTATTTAATTAAAAATCGCAAATACATCAATTCTATCAACACTTCCCATGTTGAGTGTGTAGTATTGCTTGAGGCTGTTAGAGCTTAGCGATATACAGCCTCAGCTGCGTAACGAAGTATAGCTGATGCAAAAGGTCAGAGACTAAAATCGTGATGTTATAATGTTCTTGATGGACCACTTAAGAACTTCCACTAATATTAAAAGGAGTAAACTTAGTTTTAAGATTAAGTGACTCCTTTTTATTATGTAAACAGGGGTATGTTTGTGGGAACTGGTCAATAAGAGTAAGGCTGTTAGGTTGGATAGGAAAATTATCAAACTTATGAAGAAAGTAGTCAGCACGTGAGTACAGGTCTACTTACCATTACTTATAGAGCTTTTATATAGGTTTGAATTCACACCCTACATTGATAGTTTTGAACATGTAGGCGTATATTTGTTTTAAGTGCCTTATGTGACTTTAGCAGTTATGTCGGTATCGGTAATCGTTGTTTATCTAGTAGAATTTTTTTAATCTAATTAAAAGACTCAGTAAATCAGCTTTTCGCTGACTTACTGAGTCTTTTGCTTTATTTAAAAATAGTGACTAAAGCTTGAATAGCTTGATCAATTTCATCAAGCGCTAGCCCAGCATAACCTAAAATGTAACTTTGGTCGAACTGGTTGTTTAATTTAGCGTAGTGGTTGACCGGTTGTAAGCGGATCTTATTTTCAGCTAGCCTAGCTTGAATCACGTCAGTCGGTGGAATCACACCCTCAATGTTAATAATAAAGAAAAGTCCAGCCCCTGCTTCCTTAATGGTTAGGGGGAGTTGGCTTTGGTTAAGCGCTGCTAGAACCGCTTTTTCCTTACGACGGTAATTAGTCCGCAGGCTATTAATATATTTAGGAAAATGGTTAGAATTGAGAAAATCAGTCATTAAATATTGCTCAAAGCTGGAAATACCAGTGGTTTTTAATTTAGCTTGATGGAATTTTTCCATTAATTGATCGGGTAAAACTAAATAAGACATCTTAAAAATTGACCCCATACTTTGACGAAAGGCCCCTAATAAAATGACTCGCTCTTGATCGTCCAGACTAGTCAAAGCAGGAACAGGGCGGCCCTTAAGGCGGAACTCATTATAGTAGTCATTCTCAATAATATAACGGTTTTCTGCCTGATAGGCCCATTTTAATAAACGCTGACGTCGACGCATCCCCATGATAATGCCGGTGGGAAACTGATGGTTAGGAGTAGTAATCACGATGTTAGCTGAGGTAGTCTCCAAATCCTTAACTGAGAAACCATATTTATCAATCGGGATTCGAATCGTCTTTTGCTGATAGTCTGTAAAGACATCTAAATTTTTATAATAGCCAGGATCTTCTAAGGCATAGATTGAATCGTCTAATAAGGCAAATAGCGTCTGTAAGCTAGCCTTGTGACCGCCTGTAATGATGATATTGTCAGCTGAAGTCATCACTCCACGGTATTTACGTAAATAATTAGCAATAGCCAAGCGTAAAGGGAGCGCACCCAAGTCTTCTTTTAAATTACAATTAGCCATGCTTTTTGCTAGAGCGTCGGGTGCATACTGCAATAATTGTTTGGGTTTTAAAGTAGCCATATCACGGTTGGCAAAGTGAAAATCATAAGTATATTGGCTGGCGTCACTTATTTTAGCATGCTCATGTTTTAGTGGCTTTGTCTCAATTTCCTCAGAGGGCAACATATCAATTGCAAGTAAATCCACAAAATAGCCAGATCTTTCCCTCGGCACTATATAGCCTTCATCAGTCAGTTGGTCATAAGCGTTAATGACCGTATTAAGACTGACTTTTAAATGATCTGCCAAGGCCCGCCGTGAGGGTAATTGGTCACCACTTTTTAAATGTCCCTGGGCAATTTGCCGGATGACTTCATCAACTATTTGTAAGTAGAGGTGTTGGTCTTCGTTAAAGTTCACCGTAATCATGCTTTCTCTCCCCTCGTATTATTCATTTTTTTCATTATACATAAAAAAACTATCTGGACCCATAAAAATATCCATTTTTGCATCTTAAGAAACATCCAAAAGACTGTTAAAGTGAAGACAATATTTATAAAGGAGCAATCAAAATGAAACGATCAATCGAAGAAGTACATAAACAATTAGCTGGTGGCGTAATCATGGACGTGGTAAATGTGGAGCAAGCTAAAATTGCTGAAGCGGCTGGTGCCGTAGCGATCATGGCTTTAGAAAGAGTTCCTGCAGACATTCGAGCTGCTGGTGGTGTTAGTCGGATGAGTGACCCTCAAATGATAAAAGAAATTCAAGCAGCAGTTTCTATA
>NZ_JBOEQF010000307.1:0-2350 GCF_050689315.1 Aerococcus sp. L_32 | reverse complement strand
GGCTTCACCAGACAAGATCAGATCTTGGTCTTATGGTGAGGTTAAGAAACCTGAAACCATCAACTACCGTACACTTAAATCAGAAAAAGAAGGTCTATTCGATGAAAGAATCTTTGGACCTTCTAAAGATTGGGAATGTTCTTGTGGTAAATACAAGGGCATTCGCTATGCTGGTGTTGTTTGTGACCGTTGTGGCGTTGAAGTTACACGTTCTAAAGTACGTCGTGAGCGTATGGGTCACATTGAGTTAGCGACACCTGTAACACATATTTGGTACTTTAAAGGTATCCCATCTCGTATGGGCTTAATGTTAGACATGAGCCCACGTTCTCTTGAAGAAGTAATTTACTTTGCATCATATGTTGTAACAGATGCAGGTGATACACCACTAGATTACAAACAATTGTTATCTGAAAAAGAATACCGCGATAATAAACGTGAGTATGGTGAAGGCTTCAAAGCAGCAATGGGTGCAGATGCAATCAAGACCTTGTTATCACAAGTACAAATTGATAGCGAAGTTGCTGAATTAAAAGAAGAATTGAAAACAGCTAAAGGTCAAAAACGTACACGTGCAATCCGTCGTTTAGACGTTTTAGATGCTTTCCGTAAGTCTGGTAACGATCCAGCTTGGATGGTAATGGATGTTATTCCAGTTATCCCACCAGAATTACGCCCAATGGTTCAATTAGATGGTGGCCGTTTCGCTACGTCTGACTTGAATGATTTGTATCGTCGTGTAATCAACCGTAACAACCGTTTGAAACGTCTATTAGACTTAAATGCACCAAATATTATCGTGCAAAATGAAAAACGTATGTTACAAGAAGCGGTTGATGCGCTATTCGATAACGGTCGTCGTGGTCGTCCAGTTACTGGTCCAGGTAACCGTCCATTGAAATCATTGTCACACATGCTTAAAGGTAAGCAAGGACGTTTCCGTCAAAACTTACTTGGTAAACGTGTTGACTACTCTGGTCGTTCTGTAATCGTCGTTGGTCCTTCATTGAAGATGTACCAAGCTGGTTTACCAAAAGAAATGGCGCTTGAATTATTCAAACCATTCTTAATGCGTGAATTAGTTGCCCGCGATATGGCAATCAACGTGAAACATGCAAAACGTAAAATCGAACATCATGATGAAGATGTTTGGGACGTTTTAGGCGAAATCATCCGTGAACATCCAGTTCTATTGAACCGCGCACCTACCTTACACCGTTTAGGTATCCAAGCCTTTGAACCGGTCTTAGTTGAAGGTAAAGCAATCCGTCTTCACCCACTTGTGTGTGAAGCCTACAATGCCGACTTCGATGGTGACCAAATGGCGGTCCATTTACCATTAGGTGAAGAAGCGCAAGCAGAAGCACGTTTATTAATGCTAGCTGCAACACATATCTTGAACCCTAAAGATGGTCAACCAGTTGTTACACCGTCTCAAGATATGGTCTTAGGTAACTACTACCTAACAATGGAAGAACCTGAAGTAATGGGTGAAGGTATGTTAATGTCTTCTATTAATGAAGCACATATCGCCTACACGAATGGTTACGTGCAATTACATACACGTGTTGCCTTCCCAACAGATGCACTACCTAAAAAACCTTGGACTGAAAACCAAAAAGGTAAATTGATGGTGACAACTATCGGTAAATTATTCTTTAACGAGGTAATGCCTGAAGAATTCCCGTACATCAACGAACCAACAACTGAAAACTTAGAATCATCTCTATCTGACAAGTTCATCATGGAACCAGGTACAGATGTTAAAGAGTTTATTAGTCGTCAAGATATGGTTTCACCATTCAAGAAAAAATACTTAGCACGTATCATCGCGCAAGTATTTAAAGTATCTAAGATTACTGAAACTTCAATTATCTTGGATAAAATGAAAGACTTAGGTTTCAAATACTCTACACGTTCAGGTATTACCGTAGGTGTGGCGGATATTACAAACCTAGAATCAAAAGCGGCGTCTATTCAAAAAGGACATGACCGTGTTGACAAGATTACAAAACAATACCGTCGTGGTTTGATTACAAACGACGAACGTTATGACCAAGTTATCGACACTTGGAACAAAGTAAAAGATGAAATCCAAATCGCCCTAATGAACTCACTTGATCAAGATAACCCATTCTTCATCATGTCCGATTCAGGCGCCCGTGGTAACATTTCTAACTTTACCCAACTTGCTGGTATGCGTGGTTTGATGGCCGGACCTAACGGTAAGATCATCGAGTTACCTATCTTGTCTAACTTCCGTGAAGGTTTGACCGTGCAAGAAATGTTTATCTCCACTCACGGTGCCCGTAAAGGTATGACCGATACGGCCCTTAAGACAGCCGATTCT
>NZ_JBOEQF010000306.1:0-2350 GCF_050689315.1 Aerococcus sp. L_32 | reverse complement strand
AGCTTCACCAGACAAGATCAGATCATGGTCTTACGGTGAGGTTAAGAAACCCGAAACCATCAACTACCGTACACTTAAATCAGAAAAAGAAGGTCTATTCGATGAAAGAATCTTTGGACCTTCTAAAGACTGGGAATGTTCTTGTGGTAAATACAAGGGCATTCGCTATGCTGGTGTTGTCTGTGACCGTTGTGGCGTTGAAGTTACACGTTCTAAAGTACGTCGTGAACGTATGGGTCACATTGAATTAGCGACACCTGTAACACATATTTGGTACTTCAAAGGTATCCCATCTCGTATGGGCTTGATGTTAGACATGAGCCCACGTTCGCTTGAAGAAGTTATCTACTTCGCATCTTACGTTGTAACAGATGCTGGTGATACGCCATTAGATTACAAACAATTGTTATCTGAAAAAGAGTACCGCGATAACAAACGCGAGTACGGCGAAGGTTTTAAAGCAGCAATGGGTGCTGACGCCATCAAGACCTTGTTATCACAAGTTCAAATTGATAGCGAAGTTGTTGAATTAAAAGAAGAATTGAAAACAGCTAAAGGTCAAAAACGTACTCGTGCAATTCGTCGTTTAGACGTTTTAGATGCTTTCCGTAAATCAGGTAACGATCCTGCGTGGATGGTAATGGATGTTATTCCAGTTATCCCACCAGAATTACGCCCAATGGTTCAATTAGATGGTGGTCGTTTCGCTACGTCTGACTTGAACGACTTGTACCGTCGTGTAATCAACCGTAACAACCGTTTGAAACGTCTATTAGACTTAAATGCACCAAATATTATCGTGCAAAATGAAAAACGTATGTTACAAGAAGCGGTTGATGCTTTATTCGATAACGGTCGTCGTGGTCGTCCAGTTACTGGTCCAGGTAACCGTCCATTGAAATCATTGTCACACATGCTTAAAGGGAAGCAAGGACGTTTCCGTCAAAACTTACTTGGAAAACGTGTTGACTACTCTGGTCGTTCAGTAATCGTTGTTGGTCCTTCGTTGAAGATGTACCAAGCTGGTTTACCAAAAGAAATGGCCCTTGAATTATTCAAACCATTCTTAATGCGTGAATTAGTTGCCCGCGATATGGCAATCAACGTGAAACATGCAAAACGTAAAATCGAACACCAAGATGAAGATGTTTGGGACGTTTTAGGCGAAATCATTCGTGAACATCCAGTTCTATTGAACCGAGCACCTACCTTACACCGTTTAGGTATCCAAGCCTTTGAACCGGTATTGGTTGAAGGTAAAGCAATCCGTCTTCACCCCCTTGTGTGTGAAGCCTACAATGCCGACTTTGATGGTGACCAAATGGCCGTCCATTTACCATTAGGTGAAGAAGCGCAAGCAGAGGCACGTTTATTAATGCTAGCTGCTACGCATATCTTGAACCCTAAAGATGGTCAACCAGTTGTTACACCATCTCAAGATATGGTCTTAGGTAACTACTACCTAACAATGGAAGAACCTGAAGTAATGGGTGAAGGTATGTTAATGTCTTCTATTAATGAAGCGCATATCGCCTACACTAACGGTTACGTGCAATTACATACACGAGTTGCATTCCCAACAGATGCACTACCTAAAAAACCTTGGACTGAAAACCAAAAAGGTAAATTGATGGTGACAACTATCGGTAAATTATTCTTTAACGAGGTAATGCCTGAAGAGTTCCCGTACATCAACGAACCAACAACTGAAAACTTAGAATCATCTCTATCTGACAAGTTCATCATGGAACCAGGTACAGACGTAAAAGAGTTCATCAGTCGTCAAGATATGGTTTCACCATTCAAGAAAAAATACTTAGCGCGTATCATCGCACAAGTATTTAAAGTATCTAAGATTACTGAAACTTCAATTATCTTGGATAAAATGAAAGACTTAGGTTTCAAATACTCTACACGTTCAGGTATTACCGTAGGTGTGGCAGATATTACAAACCTAGAATCAAAAGCGGCGTCTATCCAAAAAGGACATGACCGTGTTGACAAGATTACAAAACAATACCGTCGTGGTTTGATTACAAACGACGAACGTTATGACCAAGTTATCGATACTTGGAACAAAGTAAAAGATGAAATCCAAATCGCCCTAATGAACTCACTTGATCAAGATAACCCATTCTTCATCATGTCCGATTCAGGTGCCCGTGGTAATATTTCTAACTTTACCCAACTTGCTGGTATGCGTGGTTTGATGGCCGGACCTAACGGTAAGATCATCGAGTTACCTATCTTGTCTAACTTCCGTGAAGGTTTGACCGTACAAGAAATGTTTATCTCGACTCACGGTGCCCGTAAAGGTATGACCGATACGGCCCTTAAGACAGCCGATTCA
>NZ_JBOEQF010000305.1:0-2354 GCF_050689315.1 Aerococcus sp. L_32 | reverse complement strand
GTACGGATTACTTTTTGTGCATCTTGGATTAAACCAACAGATTCACGCATGTAAATGAAACCACGAGAAACGATATCAGGACCAGCGAGTAATTCATTCTTAGTAAAGTCAACAGATACAACTGCTAGGACTAAACCATCTTCAGACAGGTTATGACGGTCACGTAAGACAATATTGCCGATATCCCCGATACCCTTACCATCTACGTAGACCGCTTCACCTGGGAAGCTACCTGCGCGACGCGCTGAGTCTTGCGTTAAGGCCAAGACTTCACCGTTTTGCATGATAAAGATGTTTTCGTGTGGAATACCAACTAATTCAGCTTGTTCAGCCTGAATAGATAGCATACGGTATTCACCGTGGACTGGCATAAAGTACTTCGGTTTCATTAATGACAGCATTAGTTTTTGCTCTTGCTGACCACCGTGCCCTGAAGTATGGACATTGTTGACCTTACCGTGGATAACTTCCGCACCTGCAGCAAGTAATTGGTTAATTACATGGTTTACAGATAGGGTGTTACCTGGAATTGGACTAGATGAGAAGATCACAGTATCATCAGGTTGGATTGAGATTTGACGGTGGGTACCGTTTGCAATCCGAGATAGGGCAGCCATTGGCTCACCTTGAGAACCTGTACACATGATTAAGATTTCGTTTGCTGGGTATTGGTTGATTTCGTTACTTTGGATGAAGGCATCTTCACCCACGTTGAAATAGCCGAGTTCGATAGCGTTTCGAATGGCTGCTTCCATAGATCGACCAAAGACAGCTATTTTTCTACCTTGGGCTACAGCCACATCGATGGCTTGTGATAAACGAGAAATATTTGAAGCGAAAGATGCGAAGATAATTCGACCTTCAATATTTGACATGATATCCGCTAATGATTCACCAACGACACGTTCTGATTGGGTAAAACCTGGAATCTCGGCGTTTGTTGAGTCACCAAGTAACAATAGAACGCCTTCTTCACCGATTTTTGCCATTTTATGGATATCAGCAGGTTTACCTACTGGGGTAAAGTCGAACTTGTAGTCACCGGTAAATACCACATTTCCTGGTGGGGTCTTTACAACAATCCCCATTGCGTCAGGAATAGAGTGGGTAGTACGGTAGAAAGAAACGGATGTCTTTCTAAACTTGATGACAGAATCTTCATCAATAATATGTAATTCTGCATCACGTAATAATCCGTGTTCTTCTAATTTATTCTTGATTAGAGCCATGGCCAATTTGCCAGCATAAATCGGAATGTTAATTTGTTTCAGTAAGAAAGGGATCCCCCCAATATGGTCTTCGTGACCGTGGGTGATGAATAAACCTTTCACTTTTTGTTCGTTTTGAATTAGGTATTGGTAGTTAGCGATAACGTAATCAATACCTAACAAATCGTCTTCTGGGAATTTAACCCCAGCGTCTAATAATAAAATTTCGTCTTGAAATTGGACTCCATAAGAGTTTTTACCGATTTCGTCTAATCCCCCGAAAGCGAAAACGCCAACTTCATTATTTTTTATATCAACTTTCATTAATTAGAAAGCTCCACAACTTTAAAGTCTGGATTTTGTTGTTCGTATTCTAAATGCGCACCTTCAAGTGGTTGGATAAACTCGACTAGATAGGGGGTTTCATTCTCTAGGTGGGCACGAACCTCACGTTTAGTTTCAGCTTGGACATACATAGTGTGTGTTGATTCACGACGTGGTACTTCAGTCAATGAATCTTGATAAGTTACTTTAAAAATCATTTTTTGCTCCTTTTATAAATTTATTAAAAATGTGATCTTACTCGCTAACACTATTCTACCATATTTCATTATCTTTGCGCACATTTTTAGAAATTTGTTGATTTGGTATGTTTTCATAAATTGGTTTTCAGATTATATGCTAAAATATCTTTGAATGAAGTTAAAGGAGCGATCATATGCGAATAGCGATTAAGAGTGCAAAATATGCAATGGCCACATTTATTGCCATATTTTTAGCCCAGTGGTTAGGCCTAGATTATGCGGTATCAGCAGGTGTTATTGCCATCCTATCCCTAGCAGAAACCAGTAAGAAAACTGTGCAATACATCGGCAACTTGACCCTCACCATGATTTTGAGTTTGTTAATTGCCACCATATTATTCAATCTCTATGGTTATGAAATTTGGGTATTTTCACTTTATCTATTAATTACCTACCCTGTTTCTGTCTACCTGAAGAGCGATAACGCCATTGCCCCCTGTGCGGTATTTATTTCCCATTTGTTGCTTGAACAAGCGTCAGATTTTAATTGGTGGGTCAACGAAATGCTTCTACTTGTGATTGGTGTTGGGATTGCAGTAATTGTCAATTTGTATCAGACATC
>NZ_JBOEQF010000304.1:0-2358 GCF_050689315.1 Aerococcus sp. L_32 | reverse complement strand
GGAGAAAAACTTGGTCAATATCCCACTAGAAAAGCTAGCGGATAACTTAGAAAAAATTGATAGCGACAAAGATATTTACCTACTCTGTGGATCAGGCGGCCGCGCCACAGCAGGCGACGCCTACTTAACATCACATGGCTACAACAAAACACATGTCATCGAAGGTGGCATCAAAGCAGTCATTCAAGCTCAAGGGGAATAATTGTTTTAGCTGTATTTTATTTTAGTTTGCTATGTTGCTTTACTGAGGAGAATCTCCACTAATATTGCCAAAAAGATAGTGATTGCCAAGTCAGCGATCACTATTTTTTCATTTGCGTGATTGTTTTTCTGAAATTTGAATGATTTTTTTCCGTAATCTTTTATATATTAGTGTATGATAAATATATATATTATATGTTATAGGGAGGAATAGGACATGTTGAAAAGATTACCCGTTCTATTATTAACAGGTTTGCTTTTAGCTGGTTGTGCTGGAAATGAACAAGAGAATGGCGATGGGTCCCAAGAACAAAGTACTTCTAGTGAATCTTCAGAGGCGTCCACTAATAATGGTAGTGAGGATGCGGAAAGCATTGACCAAGATGCGGATACTAATGAAGAAACAGATAATCAAGTAGCTAACTACTATATCGATCCTGAGACTTCAAGTGTATTGCCGGCTAATGAGGATGCGAACCCTAATGTTGTACTCGCCACTGTCGATGATGTACCAAGGAAGTTACCCGAAACACTAACGTCGTCAGTAGAGGAAGCACAAGCTATGGCCAATCGCGGTATTTACGGGATTTTCTTCGTCAACGGTATGTACTTACAAGGGGAAGATGGCGAAGAAGGCCGACAAGCATTAAAAGAGATTGCCGACATGGGTCATGTGATTGGTAACCACACGCTTACGCATTATAGTCTTGACCAAGTACCTGACGAAGAAACCTTGCGTCACGAAATTATTGGTAACCAAGATATTATTGAAGAAGTTATTGGTTATCGCCCACAATTTTTCCGTCCACCACACGGTATTGAAATCCCAGAATTAGAGGAGATTTTAGAAGAAGAAAACATGGTGGCGATGAACTGGTCGTACGGTTTTGATTGGGACGAAAACTATTCAGACCCAGCAACGCTAGCAGATGTCATGGTGAACACTGAATTCTTATCCCTAGGCGCTAATTTATTAATGCACGACTTAACTTGGACCAACGAAGCTATGCCGGCCATACTAGACGGTATCCAAGTCAAAGGTTACGAATTTGTTGACGCCCGTGACATCGCTACACGAGACGAAATGGCTGACTTATAATCTAATCACTTGATTTTTAAAAAATATTTATACACGCAAAAAGATAGTGTCTGTTTAAGTTAACATTCACTATCTTTTTGTATTGGTTATTAATTTGACTACATTGAGAAATTACTCATCATAATTAGCATATATTTACATTCTGTAACTATTGAATGTATTCTTGAATTACCTTAAAGCCACAGGCTTATCTATTAATCAACAAAAGTTACTAAATAGAGTTGAAGCTAGAGGCTCCATGTTTTAATTAATCTTTTAATTCTTTTTTCTTTAATAACACGATGTTTTCTAAATGTGCGGTATGAGGGAATTGGTCGATTGGTTGCACTTCTACGACTTCGTAGCCAAAGTCGAGTAACCAAACTAGGTCGGCTGCTAAACTTTTCGGTCCGCATGACACGTAGACAATGCGGTCGGTGCCGAATCGACCGATGGCACGCATGACTTTACCGCCCGCCCCGTTACGTGGTGGATCTAATAATAGTAGGTCTGGTTGTCCCCAAACATCTGGTAAAACCCGCAATCCTGCTCTGGCATCTGAGGCCATAAAGAAAGTATTATCTAGGTTGTTATCTGATGCATTTCGTTTAGCTGAGTTGATTGAGTTCTCTACAATTTCAATCCCTGCCAACGATTTAGAAGCTGCTGCTAATGGTAGTGAAAAAGTCCCGATACCACAAAATAGGTCTAAAACTTTCATGTCCTCTTTAACCTGAGCCATGTCAATCGCAGTTTCTACCATCTTATCGGCTTGGACAGGATTTACTTGGAAGAAAGTATCTGGCCAAATACGGAATTTAAAACCTTGTAGTTCGTCGTTGATATAGTCACGACCGTGAATGAGATAGACATCATTGTCATACGACCGTTCGGTACCCCCATTTTTCTTCAACCATTGGAATGAAACAATCCGTGGTTGCGCGTTCAGAAGGCGTTGGGTAAGGTCCTCGATGGCTTCAGTATAAGCGTCCGGTGCTTCTAAAGCGTAAATGGCGACCATGATTTCCCCTGTTACAAATGATTGACGCATCAATAGGTTGCATAGCAAACCTTCTTTA
>NZ_JBOEQF010000303.1:0-2358 GCF_050689315.1 Aerococcus sp. L_32 | reverse complement strand
CAAAGAAGGTTTGCTATGCAACCTATTGATGCGTCAATCATTTGTAACAGGGGAAATCATGGTCGCCATTTACGCTTTAGAAGCACCGGGTGCTTATACTGAAGCCATCGAAGACCTTACCCAACGCCTTCTGAACGCGCAACCACGGATCGTTTCCTTCCAATGGTTGAAGAAAAATGGGGGTACCGAACGGTCGTATGACAATGACGTCTACCTCATTCACGGTCGTGACTATATCAACGACGAACTACAAGGCTTTAAATTCCGTATTTGGCCAGATACTTTCTTCCAAGTAAATCCTGTCCAAGCCAATAAGATGGTAGAAACAGCGATCGCCATGGCTCAGGTCAAAGAAGATATGAAAGTTTTAGACCTATTCTGTGGTATCGGGACTTTTTCACTACCATTAGCAGCAGCTTCTAAATCGTTGGCAGGGATTGAAATCGTAGAGAACTCAATCAACTCAGCTAAACGAAATGCCGCGGATAATAACCTAGATAATACCTTCTTTATGGCCTCAGATGCCAGAGCAGGATTGCGGGTTTTACCAGATGTTTGGGGGCAACCAGACTTATTATTATTAGACCCACCACGTAACGGGGCGGGCGGTAAAGTCATGCGTGCCATCGGTCGATTCGGCACCGACCGCATTGTCTACGTGTCATGCGGACCGAAAAGTTTAGCGGCCGACCTCGTTTGGTTACTCGACTTTGGCTACGAAGTCGTAGAAGTGCAACCAATCGACCAATTCCCTCACACTGCACATTTAGAAAACATCGTGTTATTAAAGAAAAAAGAAATAAAAGATTAATTAAAACATGAAGCCTCTGGTTTCAACTCTATTTAGTAACTTTTGATGATTAATAGATAAGCCGGTGGTTTTAAGGTAATCCACGAATACATTCAATAGTTACAGAATATAAGTATATGCTAATTATGATGAGTAATTTCTCAATGTAGTCAAATTAATAACCAATATAAAAAGATAGTGAATGTTAACTTAAACAGACACTATCTTTTTGCGTGTATAAATGTTTTTAAAATCAAGTGGTTGGATTATAAGTCAGCCATTTCGTCTCGTGTGGCGATGTCACGGGCGTCAACAAATTCGTAACCTTTGGCTTGAATACCGTCTAGTATGGCCGGCATAGCTTCGTTGGTCCAAGTTAAGTCGTGCATTAATAAGTTAGCGCCTGGAGATAAGAATTCAGTGTTCACCATGACATCTGCTAGCGTTGCTGGGTCTGAATAGTTTTCGTCCCAATCAAAACCATACGACCATTTCATCGACACCATGTTTTCTTCTTCTAAAATCCCCTCTAATTCTGGGGTTTCAATACCGTGTGGTGGACGGAAGAATTGTGGGCGATAACCAATAACTTCTTCAATAATATCTTGGTTACCAATAATTTCGTGACGCAAGGTTTCTTCGTCAGGTACTTGGTCAAGACTATAATGAGTAAGCGTGTGGTTACCAATCACATGACCCATGTCGGCAATCTCTTTTAATGCTTGCCGGCCTTCTTCGCCATCTTCACCTTGTAAGTACATACCGTTGACGAAGAAAATTCCGTAAATACCGCGGTTGGCCATAGCTTGTGCTTCCTCTACTGACGACGTTGATGTTTCGGGTAACTTCCTTGGTACATCATCGACAGTGGCGAGTACAACATTAGGGTTCGCATCCTCATTAGCCGGCAATACACTTGAAATCTCAGGGTCGATATAGTAGTTAGCTACTTGATTATCTGTATCTTCATTATTATCCTCATCTTGGTCAGTGATTTCCCCATCCTCACTACCATTATTAGTGGACGCCTCTGAAGATTCACTAGAAGTAGCTTGTTCTTGGGACCCATCGCCATTCTCTTGTTCATTTCCAGCACAACCAGCTAAAAGCAAACCTGTTAATAATAGAATGGGTATTCTTTTCAACATGTCCTATTCCTCTCTATAACGTATAATATATATCTATCTATCATACACTAATATATAAAAGATTACGGAAAAAAACCATTCAAATTTCAGAAAAACAATCACGCAAATGAAAAAATAGTGACCGCTGACTTGGCAATCACTATCTTTTTAATAATATTAGTGGAGATTCTCCTCAGTAAAGCAACATAGCAAACTAAAATAAAATACAGCTAAAACAATTATTCCCCTTGGGCTTGAATAACTGCTTTGATGCCGCCTTCGATGACATGTGTTTTGTTGTAGCCATGTGCTGTTAAGTAGGCGTCGCCTGCTGTGGCACGGCCGCCTGATCCACATAGTAGGTAAATATCTTTGTCGCTATCAATTTTTTCTAAGTTATCGGCTAGCTTTTCTAGTGGGATATTTACCAAGTTTTTCTCT
>NZ_JBOEQF010000302.1:0-2368 GCF_050689315.1 Aerococcus sp. L_32 | reverse complement strand
GGTTATCATGTTCAATAGCTGTACCAAGCGCTTGCCCTACATCATTAGGGAAAGTATGTCCTGCTTGAAAAGTCAGTCCCATGGCCAGATTATTTTCAGTCATGACTCTGCCTTTAAAGGCTGCTTTGATGGTTTCCATCCCCACTTCATCGTGAATGAGTGGTTGATTTAAGTATGCTGAAATAGTTTGTTTAGTTAAATCATCTCGGGTAGGCCCTAAACCACCTGTATAAATAATGATATCCGACCTTTGTTCAGCCTGAGCAGTCACTTTCTTTAACCGTTCAGGGTTATCGCCAATGACCGTTTGTACGTAATGGTCAAAGCCTAATTCATTCAATTTTCGTGCAATAAATTGTGCATTTGTATTTGCGATTTGTCCTATTAACAATTCTGTTCCGACAGCTATAATTTCTACTTTCATTCTTTTCCCACCTAGTAGTATTTACGTTTTATTTATGCGTTTGCGCATAGTGATTCTTGTATATTATAGAACAAAAAAGAGCCTGGTAAAAACCGAAGCCCTTAAAAATTGTGCTTATAGTCCGTCTGAAAATACGGAAATATTTTTAACGAAGTAGTCTACACCTGAATAGATGGTGAAGATTAATGCTAGATATAGTAGGATTTGCCCGATTGAAAACGGCAAGAATCCTAAGGGGAAATCCCCGATTAACAAAAAGATAATGGACAGCATCTGGGTGAATGTTTTCAATTTCCCAGCACTCCCAGCTGCCATGACTGTCCCTTTTTCTACTAGTAATAGGCGGAGTCCGGTGACAGCTAATTCGCGCATGATAATGATTGAGACTAACCATGCTGGTGCTAAATCGATACCAACTAAGGCGATAAAGGCTGTTGCAACGAGCATCTTGTCGGCTAATGGGTCGGCAAATTTACCGAAATTAGTGACAAGGTTGTCGCGACGTGCGATGTAACCGTCTAGCCAGTCGGTGAATGATGCACCTGCGAAAATGATGGCTGCCACCACGTATTGCCAGTACCACTGACTGCCGAGTACTTGTGTACCATCTCCACTTACTGGAATAGATACGAAAATCATGAAGATTGGAATCATGATGATCCGAATGATGGTTAGTTTATTTGGTAAATTCAAATAATCCCTCCTTGTTGACTGTCTGCTATGCTAAAGATAGTATAGCATTTTTTGACTTGGAAAATGTGTGTATCGGCCTATTGCATAAACTATTCGGTTGGTTCATCGCCGTTTTCTTGGAAGATGTTAACTGTTCGTGGTTTAGACCCTTCTTGTGGGCCGACAATTCCACGTTGTTCCATATCATCTACTAGACGGGCGGCTCGGTTGTAACCGACTCTAAATTGACGTTGTAACATAGAAATCGAGACGGTTTCACGGGTTTTAACAAATTCTAGGACAGTATCCCACATTTCATCTAAATCTTCGCCTGGCGCTGATTCTTTGGTCTCAGTTGGCATCATAGATTCGACATAATTTGGTTCTTGTTGGTCTTTTACAAAAGAGACCACTTGTTCCACTTCGTCATCTGTGATAAAGGCCCCCTGGACTCGAATTGGTTTCGACTCACCCATAGGTAGGTAGAGCATGTCTCCTCGACCCAATAATTTCTCGGCCCCGTTTTGGTCGATGATGGTTCTTGAGTCAGTTCCCGAAGATACGGCAAAGGCAATTCTTGATGGTACGTTGGCCTTGATAATCCCTGTAATAACGTCAACAGATGGTCTTTGTGTCGCTAGAATCATATGTATACCAGCAGCACGTGCCATTTGTGCTAGCCGGGTAATTGCGGCCTCTACTTCTTTAGAAGCGACCATCATCAAGTCGGCTAACTCATCTACAATCACAACGATATAAGGGAGGGTCGGATGTGCAGTACCTTCATTAAGGTTTTCTTCATGAACGAAGTCATTGTAACCGTCAATATTCCGTTGGCCCGAAGCAGCAAACAATTCATAACGACGTTCCATTTCTTGAACGACCTTTTGTAAGGCTTGAGCTGCTTTTCTTGGATTGGTTACAACTGGTGTTAATAAGTGTGGAATACCGTTATAAATCGATAGTTCCACTTTTTTAGGGTCGATCATCATCAATTTGACTTCATTTGGCTTGGCCTTCATCAAAATGGATACGATAATCCCGTTGATAGCGACTGATTTACCAGATCCGGTAGACCCAGCAACCAATAGATGGGGCATCTTGGTCAAGTCTGCTGAACGAATATTGCCCGAAATATCTTTTCCTAATGGGACTTCCAAGACTTTACCCGATTGCAGTTGATGTTCGAAAGAATCCCGAAAGGAAACTAAGGATACATCTTGATTGGGCACTTCAATCCCGATAAAGGATTTACCTGGAATTGGCGCCTCA
>NZ_JBOEQF010000301.1:0-2368 GCF_050689315.1 Aerococcus sp. L_32 | reverse complement strand
CGAGGCGCCGATTCCAGGTAAATCCTTTATCGGGATTGAAGTGCCCAATCAAGATGTATCCTTAGTTTCCTTCCGTGATTCTTTTGAGCATCAACTGCAATCGGGAAAAGTCTTGGAAGTCCCATTAGGAAAAGATATTTCAGGCAATATTCGTTCAGCAGACTTGACCAAGATGCCCCATCTATTGGTTGCTGGGTCTACAGGATCTGGTAAATCAGTCGCTATCAACGGGATTATCGTATCCATTTTGATGAAGGCCAAGCCAAATGAAGTCAAATTGATGATGATCGACCCTAAAAAAGTGGAACTATCGATATATAACGGTATTCCACACTTGTTAACACCAGTTGTAACCAATCCAAGGAAAGCAGCTCAAGCCTTACAAAAAGTCGTTCAAGAAATGGAACGTCGCTATGAATTGTTTGCTGCTTCGGGCCAACGGAATATTGACGGTTACAATGACTTCGTTCATGAAGAAAACCTTAATGAAGGTACTGCGCATCCGACCCTACCTTATATCGTTGTGATTGTAGATGAGTTAGCCGACTTGATGATGGTCGCTTCTAAAGAAGTTGAGGCCGCAATTACCCGGCTAGCGCAAATGGCACGTGCAGCTGGTATCCATATGATCCTAGCGACACAAAGGCCATCTGTTGACGTTATTACAGGGATTATCAAGGCCAATGTACCGTCAAGAATCGCCTTTGCCGTATCTTCAGGGACTGACTCAAGAACCATCATCGACCAAAACGGTGCCGAAAAACTATTGGGTCGAGGAGATATGCTCTACCTACCTATGGGCGAGTCGAAACCAATTCGTGTCCAAGGGGCCTTTATCACAGATGAAGAAGTGGAACATGTGGTCTCATTTGTAAAAGACCAACAAGAGCCAAATTATGTCGAATCTATGATGCCAACTGAGACTAAAGAATCAGCGCCAGGCGAAGATTTAGATGAAATGTGGGATACTGTCCTTGAATTTGTTAAAACCCGTGAAACCGTCTCGATTTCAATGTTACAACGTCAATTTAGAGTTGGTTACAACCGTGCAGCTCGTCTAGTAGATGACATGGAACAACGCGGAATTGTCGGCCCACAAGAAGGGTCTAAACCGCGTACAGTTAACATCTTCCAAGAAAACGGCGATAAATCAACCGAGTAGGTTATGTAATAGGCCGATACACACATTTTCCAAGTCAAAAAATGCTATACTATAATTAACATAGCAGACAGTCAACTAGGAGGGATTATTTGAATTTACCAAATAAATTAACCATCATTCGGATGATCATGATTCCAATCTTCATGATTTTTGTATCTATCCCAGCAAGTGGAGATGGTACACAAGTACTCGGCAGTCAGTGGTACTGGCAATACGTGGTGGCAGCCATCATTTTCGCAATCGCATCCTTCACCGACTGGCTAGACGGTTACATTGCACGTCGCGACAACCTTGTCACTAATTTCGGTAAATTTGCCGACCCATTAGCCGACAAGATGCTCGTTGCAACAGCCTTTATCGCCTTAGTTGGTATCGATTTAGCACCAGCATGGTTAGTTTCAATCATTATCATGCGCGAATTAGCTGTCACCGGACTCCGCCTATTACTAGTGGAAAAAGGGACAGTCATGGCGGCTGGGAGTGCTGGGAAATTGAAAACATTCACCCAGATGCTATCCATTATCTTCTTGTTACTCGGGGATTTCCCCTTAGGACTCTTGCCATTTTCAATCGGGCAAATCCTACTATATCTTGCATTAGTCTTTACCATCTATTCAGGTGTAGACTACTTCGTTAAAAATATTTCCGTCTTTTCAGACGGACTATAAACACAATTTTTAAGGGCTTCGGTTTTTACCGGGCTCTTTTTTGTTCTATAATATACAAGAATCACTATGCGCAAACGCATAAATAAAACGTATATACTAATAGGTGGGAAAAGAATGAAAGTAGAAATTATAGCTGTCGGAACAGAATTATTAATGGGACAAATAGCGAATACAAATGCGCAATTTATTGCACGAAAATTGAATGAATTAGGCTTTGACCATTACGTACAAACGGTCATTGGCGATAACCCTGAACGGTTAAAGAAAGTGACTGCTCAGGCTGAACAAAGGTCGGATATCATCATTTATACAGGTGGTTTAGGCCCTACCCGAGATGATTTAACCAAACAAACTATTTCAGCTTACTTAAATCAACCACTCATTCACGATGAAGTGGGGATGGAAACCATCAAAGCAAACTTTAAAGGCAGAATCATGACTGAAAACAATCTTGCTATGGGACTGACTTTTCAAGCAGGGCATACTTTCCCCAATGATGTAGGGCAAGCGCTTGGTACAGCGATTGAATATGATAACA
>NZ_JBOEQF010000300.1:0-2415 GCF_050689315.1 Aerococcus sp. L_32 | reverse complement strand
GGAACTTATTCTAGACGAAAATAAGGCAACTGCTAAAGATATTGAGATTGAGAAACGTCCAGAGTTTAGAGAAGTCTTCTTTGGTTCTTTTGAAGGATTAGACGCAAGAGGTTTATGGGACAAAGTAACAGAGATTGCTACTGGTAAAGATGGTTCCTATACAGGAGCAACTTCAGATGAAAGTGTGCGCTTAGAATTGAATGCCTTCAAAGAAATGGATCCATACCATGATGCGGAAAACTTTATGGAATTTTGGATGCGCGTGGAATTAGGTTTGATCGACGTGATCACTAAACACAGAGAAACTGATCAAACGATTCTAATTGTGAGTCACGGGATGACTATCCGTAATATGATCCACGAATTAATCCCACAATTTGAAATTGATTCAATGCTAGATAATGCTAGTGTGTCCGTGGTTAGATATCAAGATGGGTTATACCACCTAGAAGCCTTTAACCAGACTGACCACTTTGCCCGTAAAGAAATCAATGACGAAGAAACAGATTTGGATCATTCAGATATCTCATAAACAATAAAAAGCATGACAGAATAGACGAGTGCGTCTACTTTGTCATGTTTTTCTTTTAAGGATTGAGAGGTTACCTATGTGTTTAATTACTTTTTCTATTCAAACGGATACTGAATACCCTTTTGTTCTGACCGCAAACCGCGATGAGGCTTATTCAAGAGCGAGTTTACCTATTCATGAATGGGAAGAACCTGCTAACATTATTGGCGGTCGTGACTTGAAACAAGGCGGGACTTGGTTGGCCTTTTCTAAGGCGGGTAAATTTGCTGCGCTAACTAATTATCCCTTTGTAGACTGCCAAGTAGCTGACCCGATTAGCCGGGGGTTTCTGATTATGGACTACCTGGATTCGGAAATCAGTGCTAGTGACTATGTATCTAATTTACGTTACCATAGAGAACAGTTTGAAGGGTATCATCTACTAGTTGGTCGAATTCATCCTAAAATAGAACTCAAAATGTACAATAATGTAGATGATAGCTTGACTAATTATGCAGCAGGCATTCATTCAATATCTAACACCTACGATGATTTGTCAGCCTACCGGAAAAGTCAGTCGGTGAAAGATTTAATGCATTTAATGCAAGGTGAAATTGATTTAAATAAAATGCTAAAAAACTTTCAAAATACCGAGGCGAATCCCCATTTAACAGATTTTCCTAGCTTTTTGACCCTAGACCAGGCCAAAAAGGCATCAGGTATTTTTATCGAAGGCCAAGGAGACTTTGGGACAGTTTCTACAACCGCTATCGCCTTGGATAAATCAGGCCAATTGTCCATGAAGGAGGTTCGTTATACGAGAGAACTTGGCCAAGAAGAGATAGAAATAAAATTCAATTTTACTTAATTAAGCCAATATGGAGACATCATTACTATTTTGCCAAAATTCCTCAATAAAATATAATTAAAGAATCATATATGGGGAAATGATATGGAGTCGATAGTTATGAACATGAGCGTTTGTGTTGGAGTAGCAATCGGAGCTGCGTTGGGTATAGCCATAGGTCAAATAGGGCGTTGGGTATCTGTGGGAATTGCTGCTGGACTTGTGGTCTGGTCAAGCGCTGACGTTATGCGGAGAGAAAAGCAAAAGACGATAAGATCAAAAACAGATTTAGGTGATTGAATCAGGCATGATAGAAAAGGGGAGATATAGTGGACCTGAAAACCGCAATTTTATCTGTCGTGTTATTCGGTCTCATATTTGGTCTTGCCATGAATAATATATTCTTAGGTATCTCATTTGGGATAGCTATTGGTGTCGCTATGTGTACTGCTGCTGTTGACAAAAAGAAAAAGCCAAAGTAGATATTGAAGTAGATGATGAAGAAGTTTAAATCAAATAAATATAGAAAAGAAGGCCATTCAGCGAGAATGGATTGATGTATATATTGATCAAAAATAGTATAAATTTGAACAATTATATTATATAAAAGAAAGAATAAAAAAGATGTAGCCATTAAGCCACACCTTTCAATCTAATAACTAGTAAAATTATTTTTCGTCATCGTTGTTAGTAAAGCCGTCTAAGCGACCATTAACATCATCTTTGGCATCATCAAAAGATTTTCTTGCATCATTAATTTTTTCTTCTACTTCACCACGAGCTTGTTGGGCTTTACCTTTACCTTCTTGCTCTTTATCGCCAGTAACTTTACCGACTGCTTCATTTACTGAACCTTTAATTTTATCGAAAGTACCTTTGTTTTCATTTGACATGATATCATCCTCTTTCTTTAAATTATATAAACATTATAACATATAAGTGTTTGCGCTCAAATGAAAGCCCTTATTAATGATAAAATACTCAAAAGCATCTAACCAGATTATACTGACTCATATTTTTTGACATTCTTGTATAATTCGTGATATTATAAAGAGTG
>NZ_JBOEQF010000299.1:0-2430 GCF_050689315.1 Aerococcus sp. L_32 | reverse complement strand
CCAATTCCGGCCAAAATTCTTCGATTAAGTGATGGATATCTTCCCCAGTAGATTTAGCTTGTTGGTTAAACCATTCACGGTCAAAGTTTTGGTAGTAGATGACACCAGTTTGGGTGCTGGCTGCGACATCTCCAAGTGATCCTACCATACCCAATTGTGCTTGGGTAATGGCGACCAGTTTAAAAACCCGGTAGACCCATTGCGATTCCGTAATATCTTGGTCTAATTTGTAGAATTTCAATAAGGCTGAAACGATAGCCACTGAGATGGCACCAGATGATCCTAAACCATATTTAGTTCCGTCAGCCGCATCCAAGTCAGACTGAATTTTTAAATCAAAGTAATCTGGTGTCGTTGCCGATTTCATGCCGACTGCTTCAGCATATGCCATCACAGTTTGCATGGCTTGCCAAATTAGTGGGAATTCGCCAGCTTCTGGGTCGTTAGAAACGACTTGTCCATTGACGTCGTAGGTCCAAGCAATTGGAAGGTCAGCCTGGTTGGTGATTAAATAGCCATTTTGCCCGGAATTTGCCTCTAAAGTAAGGTGTAAGAAGGCGTCAACTGTGGTTAATAAGGCAGCTTGGCCAGAACTCACCACTGCATACTCGCCCGCAAGGAATAATTTCCCCGGCACGGCCACCTTGATGGTGTCTGTTTCGTTATTCGTATGGATTATCGTGCTATCATTATAAGATTGCGCCATCGTCATACTCCCATCTATCTAAGGGTTTAATCCCAGGTCCAGCAGTCGTTTGGATAAAGTTCATATCTTTAAACCGTTCTGCAAAAAAGGCTTCCACCTCATCCATCTGGCTCGCTTTACATAAAACTTTCACGTTCGGTCCAGCGTCAATTGTATAGTAAGCCAACACGCCAGTTGCGCGTAAATCTTGGACAGCTTGAATGGCTTTAATGGTATCAGGTTCGAAATAAGTAAATGACGGATCAGAAGCCATAGTTGTTGCATGCATCCGCATGGCATTGGCTTCAGCAATTTCACCCATCAATTGGAAATCTTGCTCGGCAATGGCCACTTTAATCCGTTCTAAATCAATCATATTTTGACGCACCCATTCAGGGTAGAAAGGCGACGTCCGCAAGGTATGGGCCATCCCTTCACGAGAAGACACGCGTTTCTCAGCGGTGTTAATGGCCATAATGACCATACCAACATCCCAAGAGGCGTCGTCAATTTCAACTGCCATAGAGTTTTCATTGCTGGTCCCTTTTTGCCATTCAACAAAGCCACCAAAAATGGACCGGGTTGCTGAACCAGAACCCCGTCGCGCAAATGTCGATAGGGCCTGGTCAGAAATCTGATTTTCTAAATTCAAAGCCTGTCTAGTAGCCGCCGCTAAGGCCGAAAATGCCGATGAAGAAGAAGCCAATCCAGCCGCAGTGGGCACATGATTGACACTTTCTACCTTAGCGCGCAAGTCTAGGCCAACTTCTGCTCTAAACATGTCTAAAAACTTGCTGATTTTTGCCGTATCCGCTTCATTGCCTAATTGGTTGTTTAAATAGAAAACATCCGCGTCCAAATCACTCGAAAAAGTCACGCGCGTGTCTGTATACAAGGCGTCTAAAGTGAGCGACAAACTAGATGTAGTGGGGATAAATAGGTCTTTATTCGCCTTACCCCAATATTTAATTAATGCAATATTGGTGTGCGCCCGGTAAGCGCCTTGAAAAACTGACATCTCGATTCTCCCTCAAAAAATTTTCTTTCCCTTATTATAACCGATTTCTACAGATTACGCCCACTATTCGCCGGCATTATCATCTATAGGTGATGATTTAAAAGGCACCACCCAGCTCGCCACCGCCATATTCTCCTCTTTTAAAGCTTTAGCCAAAAGGGCAGCCTTGTTCTTGCTGTCACACAAGGCGAAATAGCAACCCCCACGTCCACCACCAGTTAGCTTGGCTGCGCCGGCTCCATTCGCTTCCGCAAAAGTGACGCCCGCTTCAAGTTCAGGACTGGATACTTGTAAAGCCCGCAAGTGCTGGTGGGCATCCTTAAACGTGCGACAAATAGCCGTAAACCACTGGTCATTGGCCATTTTGGCAGAATCTAATTCAACTAAATCAATGAAGCGCGTAGCAGCTTCACCAAGCTGACGCAAGTTATGTTCAACAGCTTGTCGGCGGGTAATAAAAGCTGAATTCAAACCAGCTGCCACGTCAGAAACCGCATTTTTAGTGTTGCCGTGAATACCAGTATCCGCAACCACCAACCAATAAGGGGTTTCGAAATGAACAATCGTCATTGGATGATTTTTTTGATAAATCAAAGGGACGCCAAGGCTAGCCACACGTGCATCCAAACCGGAAGGATTGCCGTGACTAATCTTTTCAGATAAGTCTACGTATTTTAATAGTTGGTCTTCTGTAAGGGGGAGGTCATAGTAATTGTAGAAAGCGCGA
>NZ_JBOEQF010000298.1:0-2430 GCF_050689315.1 Aerococcus sp. L_32 | reverse complement strand
TCAATTCCGGCCAAAATTCTTCGATTAAGGCATGGATTTCTTGTCCAGTTGACTTGGCTTGTTGGTCAAACCATTCCCGGTCAAAGTTTTGGTAGTAGATGACACCAGTTTGGGTGCTGGCTGCGACATCTCCAAGTGATCCTACCATACCCAATTGCGCTTGGGTAATAGCGACCAGTTTAAAGACTCGGTAGACCCACTGCGGTTCCGTAATACCTTGGTCTAATTTGTAGAATTTCAATAAGGCTGAAACGACAGCCACTGAGATAGCACCAGATGAGCCTAAACCATATTTAGTTCCGTCAGCCGCGTCCAAGTCGGACTCAATCTTCAAGTCAAAGTAATCAGGTATCGCTACCGATTTCATACCTACCGCTTCAGCGTATGCCATCACAGTTTGTATAGCTTGCCAGATTAAGGGGAATTCGCCAGCTTCTGGATCGTCAGAAACGACTTGTCCATTGACGTCGTAGGTCCAAGCAATTGGATGGTCAGCCTGGTTGGTGATTAAGTAGCCATTTTGCCCAGAATTTACCTCTAAAGTGAGGTGTAAGAAGGCGTCAACAGTCGTTAACAAGGCAGCTTGGCCAGAACTCACCACTGCATATTCGCCCGCAAGGAATAATTTACCCGGTACGGCCACCTTGATGGCGTCTGTTTCGTTATTCGTATGGATTATCGTGCTATCATTATAAGATTGCGCCATCGTCATACTCCCATCTATCTAAGGGTTTAATCCCAGGTCCAGCAGTCGTTTGGATAAAGTTCATATCCTTAAACCGTTCTGCAAAAAAGGCTTCCACCTCGTCCATCTGGCTCGCTTTACATAAAACTTTCACGTTCGGTCCAGCGTCAATTGTATAGTAAGCTAATACGCCAGTTTTCCGCAAATCTTGGACTGCTTGAATGGCTTTAATAGTATCTGGTTCGAAATAAGTAAATGAAGGATCAGAAGCCATAGTTGTTGCATGCATCCGCATGGCATTGGCTTCAGCAATTTCACCCATCAATTGGAAATCTTGCTCGGCAATGGCCGCTTTAATCCGTTCTAAATCAATCATATTTTGACGCACCCACTCCTGGTAGAAAGGTGACGTCCGCAAGGTATGGGCCATCCCTTCACGAGAAGACACGCGTTTCTCAGCGGTGTTAATGGCCATAATAACCATACCAACATCCCAAGAGGCGTCGTCAATTTCAACTGCCATAGAGTTTTCATTGCTGGTCCCTTTTTGCCATTCAACAAAGCCACCAAAAATGGACCGGGTTGCTGATCCAGATCCTCGTCGTGCAAATATCGATAGGGACTGGTCAGAAATTTGATTTTCTAAATTCAAAGCCTGTCTAGTAGCCGCCGCTAAGGCCGAAAATGCCGATGAAGAAGAAGCCAGGCCTGCCGCAGTGGGCACATGATTGACACTTTCTACCTTGGCGCGCAAGTCTAGGCCAACTTCTGCTCTAAACATGTCTAAAAACTTGCTGATTTTTGCCGTATCTGCTTCATTGCCTAATTGATTGTTTAAATAGAAAACATCCGCGTCCAAATCACTCGAAAAAGTCACGCGTGTGTCTGTATACAAGGCGTCTAAAGTGAGCGACAAACTAGATGTAGTGGGGATAAATAGGTCCTTATTCGCCTTACCCCAATATTTAATTAATGCAATATTGGTGTGCGCCCGGTAAGCGCCTTGAAAAACTGACATCTCGATTCTCCCTCAAAAAATTTTCTTTCACTTATTATAACCGATTTTTACAGATTACGCCTACTATTCGCCGGCATTATCATCTATAGGTGATGATTTAAAAGGCACCACCCAACTCGCCACCGCCATATTCTCCTCTTTTAAAGCTTTAGCCAAAAGGGCAGCCTTGTCCTTGCTGTCACACAAGGCGAAATAGCAACCGCCACGTCCACCACCAGTTAGCTTGGCTGCGCCGGCTCCATTCGCTTCCGCAAAAGTGACGCCCGCTTCAAGTTCAGGACTGGATACTTGTAAAGCCCGCAAGTGTTGGTGGGCATCCTTAAATGTGCGACAAATAGCCGTAAACCACTGGTCATTGGCCATTTTGGTAGGATCTAATTCAACTAAATCAATGAAGCGCGTAGCGGCTTCACCAAGCTGACGCAAGTTATGTTCAACAGCTTGTCGGCGGGTAATAAAGGCTGAATTCAAGCCAGCTGCCACGTCAGATACCGCATTTTTAGTGTTACCGTGAATACCAGTATCCGCAACCACCAACCAATAAGGGGTGTCGAAATGAACAATCGTCATTGGTTGATTTTTTTGATAAATCAAAGGCACACCAAGACCGGCTACGCGTGCATCCAAACCAGAAGGATTGCCGTGACTAATTTTTTCAGATAAGTCTACGTATTTTAATAGTTGGTCTTCTGTAAGGGGGAGTTCATAGTAATTGTAGAAAGCACGG
>NZ_JBOEQF010000297.1:0-2437 GCF_050689315.1 Aerococcus sp. L_32 | reverse complement strand
GATGTCTTCAACTAAAGTGTTTAAAGCACGCTCTTTATCCATTAAGCTAGAAATTACTTCGTTGTTCGCTAATTTCTCTTGTAATTCGTTAGCATTTTTTTCATCTTCTTCAGTAATTTCTTGGCCTAATTGGGCTTTGAATTGGAAGCTTGATTGTAACGCACGGAATTCAGTGTAGATATCGAATGCTTCTTGGTCATTTTTTAACGCTTCAACAGCTGCTACTAAATCTTTATAAGCTGCTTCTTCACGGATGTCGCGTTCTAATTGGTTAATTGTATCGTAAATATTTGACAAAATGTTCACTCCTCAAAAATGTTCTTAGGACTATGACTACTGGGTCACGTCCTTAGTTGCTATTTAACAATAGTTATCATATCGAGCGTTAGGCGACTTGAGGTCGCGCCGCTTCTTTTCAACTACATCTTCCAATATAACATGCTTTCAGAATCATTGAAAGCCAAAAGGGGTGGCTTATTGTCCGCCAAATAATCCTTGGAAGAATTCTTGTACAGAATCAAAGACTGATCCGCCTGTTGATTCACTGTCAGACGTTGATTCCTCTGAAGATGATTCTTCTGACGCTGCGGCTTCTTCCGATTGAATTTGGTTGTACTCATCATAAGCTGATTGCACCGTAAATTCAGTTCCTGGACTAGCATTCAAGACACCATCTAGGATGTCTGAGAAGGCCAATTTAGATGATCCTTCTGACTGATACCATAAGTAAGTATCTTCATCGGTATCATCAAATCCAAACCATGTGGCAATGACCACATCTGGTGTATAGGCAATATCCCATTCATCTTTGTTGCCTGACGAGAAGTTTTCAGATTCAGCTGAACCTGTCTTACCAGCAATTTCATAGCCTTCGGGTTCCATAGTTGAACCAGTACCACCTTCATCATAAACAGACATTAGAATAGAAGTCATTTCGTCGGCCACTTCTTCTGATACTGCTTGGTTTTGAACAGGTCCTTGTTCTTCAACCACTATATTTCCTTGTTGGTCTTCAATTCGGGTAATATATTGCCCTTCAGAACGCACCCCACCGTTAGCGAAAGCAGAATAGGCAGAGGCCATTTGCAGTGGCGATACCCCACCATCACTGAAAGCACCCAAGGCTAAACCTAAGTTTTTATCGGCCTCGGTATATGGAATGCCAAAGTCATCTAATTTGGATACGGCTGCATTCACACCGAGCTCATTCATCAACCAAACAGCTGAGGTATTTTTCGACTTAGCCACGGCATCCCATAGTAGAATTTCCCCAACAGATTCAAAGTTCCAGTTTTCAGGGGTATAGTTATCGGTCCCGTAAGACTGTACTTCATCAGGGATGACAGATTGCGCGGTGTAACCTTTTTCCAAGGCTAGGGCATAAACCAATAACGGTTTAATAGTTGAAGCAGGGCTTCTTGAAATTTGGGTTGCCCGGTTAAAGCCCCTAAATGAGTAGTCGCCAGTACCACCGACTGAGGCCATTACCCCACCAGTTGCTGGGTCCATCACAACGGACGCTGATTGGGCCAATTCACCAGCTGGCGACGTTGGGAATAGCGATGTATTCTCATATGAAGCCTCTAATTCCGTTTGGTAAGTTTGATTTAAGTTGGTATAAATCCTGTAATTACCGTTCATAATATCTTCTTCAGATAAGCCGTATTTATCGATTGCCTCATTGATTACCGCATCGAAGTAATAAGGATAAGCGTAGTTATCGCTAGAAGTATCATTATTCATTTGCACCAATTCCGTATTAATCGCGGCATTGGCTTCCTCTTGTGTGATGAATTTATTATCGGCCATTAACTGTAAAATGGTATTACGGCGTTCCACCGTCGCATCATAATCATCCACTGGGTTATAAATGGTTGGGCCTTTCAATGCACCGGCAATGACCGCTGCATTATCAACAGTCACCGCGGATGCTGACACCCCAAAGTATTTCAAGCTGGCATCCTCTACTCCATAAGCACCGTTACCGAAGTAGGCATTATTTAAATACATTTCTAAAATTTCATCTTTTGTATAATTCTTCTCGATTTCAAATGCCAAGAATAACTCTTTTAACTTACGCATCAAGGACTGGTCATTGTCCAAAAAGGCATTCTTCACTAATTGCTGGGTAATGGTTGACCCACCTCCGACAATTTGTCCACTTGTTAAATAACCAAAAGCCGCACGGGCAATCCCAATAGGGTCAAACCCTTGGTGGTCATAAAATCGTTTATCCTCTGTTGAAATGACCGCATCTTGAATATTGGTCGATATATCTGCCAATTCAACATAGGTACCGGCATCATTGGATATTTCACCAGCATACTCGCCGTCTTGGTCATAAAACTCCGTTGTCACTTGCAGTTTTGCCGGCAAGTCACTCACATCAGTCGTTTTGGCCCCTATTAGTAAATAGGATTCCAAGACAAATCCAAAA
>NZ_JBOEQF010000296.1:0-2437 GCF_050689315.1 Aerococcus sp. L_32 | reverse complement strand
AATGTCTTCAACTAAAGTGTTTAAAGCACGTTCTTTATCCATCAAGTTAGAAATTACTTCGTTGTTCGCTAATTTTTCTTGTAATTCGTTGGCATTTTTTTCATCTTCTTCAGTAATTTCTTGCCCTAATTGGGCTTTGAATTGGAAGCTTGATTGTAATGCACGGAATTCAGTGTAGATATCGAATGCTTCTTGGTCATTTTTTAATGCTTCAACAGCTGCTACTAAATCTTTGTAAGCTGCTTCTTCACGAACGTCGCGTTCTAATTGGTTAATTGTATCGTAAATATTTGACAAAATGTTCACTCCTCAAAAATGTTCTTAGATATGTGACAGCTGAGTCACGTCCTTAGTTACTATTTAACAATAGTTATCAAATCGAGCGTCAGGCGACTTGATGTTGCACTGCCTCTTTTCAACTACATTTTCCAATATAACATTCTTTCAGAATCATTGAAAGTCAAAAGGGGTGGCCTATTGTCCGCCAAATAATCCTTGGAAGAATTCTTGTACAGAATCAAAGACTGATCCCCCTGTTGATTCACTGTCAGAAGTTGATTCCTCAGACGATGATTCTTCAGATGCTGCAGCTTCTTCAGATTGAATTTGGTTGTACTCATCATAAGCTGATTGCACCGTAAGTTCAGTACCTGGGCTGGCATTCAAGATACCCTCTAGGATGTCTGAGAAGGCCAATTTAGATGACCCTTCTGACTGATACCATAAGTAAGTATCTTCATCGGTATCATCAAATCCAAACCATGTGGCAATGACCACATCTGGTGTATAAGCAATATCCCATTCATCTTTGTTTCCTGAAGAGAAGTTTGCAGATTCAGCTGAACCTGTCTTACCAGCGATCTCGTATCCTTCAGGTTCCATAGTCGAACCAGTACCACCTTCATCGTAAACAGACATTAGAATAGAAGTCATCTCGTCTGCTACTTCTTCTGATACTGCTTGGTTTTGAACCGGTTCTTGTTCTTCAACAACTATATTTCCTTGTTGGTCTTCAATTCGGGTAATATATTGACCTTCAGAACGCACCCCACCGTTAGCGAAAGCAGAATAGGCAGAGGCCATTTGCAGTGGCGATACCCCGCCATCATCGAAAGCACCCAGGGCTAATCCTAAGTTTTTATCGGCTTCGTTATAGGGAATGCCAAAGTCATCTAATTTGGATACGGCCGCATTCACACCAAGTTCATTCATCAACCAAACAGCTGACGTATTTTTCGACTTAGCCACGGCATCCCATAGTAGGATTTCCCCCACAGATTCAAAGTTCCAGTTTTCAGGCGTATAGTTATCTGTTCCGTATGACAGTTCTTCATCCAAGATGACAGATTGAGCAGTGTAGCCCTTTTCCAAGGCTAGGGCATAAACCAATAATGGTTTGATGGTTGAGGCTGGGCTTCTTGAAATTTGTGTCGCCCGGTTAAAGCCCCTAAATGAATAGTCACCGGTACCACCGACTGAGGCCATTACCCCACCAGTTGCTGGGTCCATCACAACGGACGCTGATTGGGCCAATTCACCAGATGGCGACGTTGGGAATAGCGATGTATTCTCATATGAAGCCTCTAGTTCAGTTTGGTAAGTTTGATTTAAGTTGGTATAAATCTTGTAATTACCGTTCATAATATCTTCTTCAGATAAGCCGTATTTATCGATTGCCTCATTGATTACCGCATCGAAGTAATAAGGATAAGCATAGGTATCGCTAGAGGTATCATTGTTCATTTGCACCAATTCTGTATTGATCGCGGCATCGACTTCCTCTTGTGTGATGAATTCATTATCGGCCATTAATTGTAAAATGGTATTACGACGTTCCACCGTCGCATCATAATCATCCACTGGGTTATACAGGGTTGGTCCTTTCAAGGCACCGGCAATGACCGCTGCATTATCAACAGTCACCTCTGATGCTGACACCCCAAAGTATTTCAAGCTAGCATCCTCTACCCCATAAGCACCGTTACCGAAGTAGGCATTATTTAAATACATTTCTAAAATTTCATCTTTTGTATAATTCTTCTCGATTTCAAAAGCCAAGAACAACTCTTTTAACTTACGCATTAGGGACTGGTCATTGTCCAAAAAAGCATTCTTCACTAATTGCTGGGTAATGGTTGACCCACCTCCGACAATTTGTCCACTTGTTAAATAACCAAAAGCCGCACGGGCAATCCCAATAGGATCAAATCCCTGGTGGTCATAAAATCGTTTATCCTCTGTTGAAATGACCGCATTTTGAATATTGGTCGATATATCTGCCAATTCAACATAGGTACCGGCATCATTGGAAATTTCACCAGCATACTCGCCGTCTTGGTCGTAAAACTCCGTTGTCACTTGTAGTTTTGCCGGCAAGTCACTCACATCAGTCGTTTTGGCCCCTATTAGTAAATAGGATTCCAAGACAAATCCAAGT
>NZ_JBOEQF010000295.1:0-2448 GCF_050689315.1 Aerococcus sp. L_32 | reverse complement strand
ACTAGCTGAAAAATCATGCGCTAAAAGTATGGCTAACATATCTGAAAAAGTTTGCCCTTTTGCCATAAATCCAAATTGTTGATGACACCAGTCTAATGCGTTGCCGGCGTTATTAACTGGCCCACCGACGATATAATGGGGTTGGTCGTCCGCGATATAGGTGAAAATCCGGCCACTTTCATGCAAGGACAATTGGTCAGTTAAGGTCCGGACAGCTGCTGAGGTCCCAAAAGATAGAACGAATGGGCTAAGTTCATGGTCCCCTTGAATGGCGTAGGCTAAATTAGATAGGTTGGCCAAGGCACCGTCAGTTGATCCTGATAGTATGTGGAAGTTGTCAGCTAACCCGAAGGCCTTGATAAAGTTAGTTTTTACAGGCAATTCTTTGGTTGAATCGACTAATTTCGGCAATTGGTTTTCAGTCAAACCGACCACCTTTAGCAGGTCTTTTGACCAAGTATTTGTGGCTATATCCAACAGTCCCATAGAAGATGCCGTTGCCCGGTCAATTACAAACTCTCCCGTTAACTGACGGATAATATAGGCCTTGATGTCCATAAATACGACTGTTTCTTCTGTAAATAATGCCGGACGGTCCTGGTTTAGATAAACTAATTTCACAAAGGGATTCATGGCATGGATTGGTGTCCCAGATTGGGCGAAAAAGGCGGTCGCTAGACCTGATACCTGCATTTCCTGCGCCACAGGCTTGGCCCGCAAATCTGCCCAAGTCATGGTGTTTTGCAAAATGTCTCCCGCTTCGTTTATTGCAAGCAAAGCATGCATCTGGCTTGAAAATATCAAGGTGTTGACCTCAGGATACTTCGCTTGCATTTTGCTTAGTAAATCAGTGAACTGATTAAAAACTACCGTTGGATCACTTTCATTTTTACCAGAGTCATCTTGACTGATAATGTTGCGCACTTCCATTGTATCCAATACCCGGTATGGGGTTTCCATCAAGGCAAATTTTAAGTTGGTTGTGCCAAGGTCGGCGACGAAATATTGAAAGTGTTGCATGATGATTCCTACCTTCCTTTTATAATGCATCTTTAACTTGGCTAAATATAGCCGTTTGTCCAAAATGAATTGACTAAGTTCATTTAACCATAAAAAAGCAATGAAGCCACGATAAATATTTATCTGACTTCACTGCTTATCTTAAAACTTATATCTAATTGAATAAATGATGATTAGCGGATTTCTGCTGTCAATTCATTTGTTAAGGCTTCAGTAATACGTGCCACATCGTTGGTTACCTCTTCATCAGTCAAGGTTGCTTGTGGGTTCAAGTATTTCAAGCTGTAAGCAAGTGATTTCTTACCGTCTTCAATATTTTCACCTTGGTAAACGTCGAAGATTTCGATATCGACTAAGATGCCACCTTTTGAAGCCTTTTGAATAGTTTTCACAACATCCGCATTCGTTACTTGATCAGACACAAGGATTGCAATATCACGGTCAGAACCTGGGAATTTAGCGATTGGTGATTGTCTTACTTCAACTTTTGGTAAAGCATAAATTTCATCTAATGAAATTTCAAACACTAAGGTATCTTTTAAGTCATATTCATCGGCAATACTTGGATGTAATTGACCGATATACCCTAATTCAACACGTTCATCTGATTGACCAATGGCATAAATTCTAGCTGTACGTCCCGGATGCATATCTGCTAATTCTGACGTTGCTTCAAATGCAACTGCCACATCAAGATTAAATGAATCTAAGATGCTTTCAACCACACCCTTCATGTCGTAGAAATCAACAGCTTTCGCTTGGTGGCTCCAGGTTTTCGCTTGCGCGTTACCTGTCCAAACAGCTGCCAGGTGTGTTTCATCAACTGGTAGATCTGCATCTGTCCATTTGAACACGCGACCTGATTCAAAAATAGCGACGTCTGAAATTTTGCGTGCTACGTTATATTGAACGATTTCCAATAAAGCACTTAATAAGTTTGTACGCATATAGCGACGGTCATCTGACATTGGGAAGTCTAGTGCTACTGGTTTTGCATTAGCCATTTCTAATGTTGTTTGGTTGTCACCGATTAATGAGTAAGCAATGACTTGATTGAAACCTTCAGCTAACATTTGATTGTCAGTACGACGTTTAAAGGTTTGCCAATCTGTTAAGCCCATATTTTGCGCATTTACTGAAGGCAAGCGAGAAGGAATTTTATCATAACCATAAATTCGTGCAATTTCTTCAACTAAGTCTGCTTGAATAAGTATATCCCAACGACGCGCAGGTACGGAAACTGTGAACTCATTAGCATCACCAGATACTTCAAACTGTAGCTGATCAAAGATTTGTTGAACTTCTGCGAAAGTTAGGTCCATACCTATACGTTTATTAATATAAGCAAGACTTGATGTTACTAGAATTGGTGTTAAATCAATTGCAGATACACGCTCAGAGCCTTCTACCACTTCACCCTTGGCTAAG
>NZ_JBOEQF010000294.1:0-2458 GCF_050689315.1 Aerococcus sp. L_32 | reverse complement strand
GCTAGCTGAAAAATCATGCGCTAAAAGTATGGCTAACATATCTGAAAAAGTTTGCCCTTTTTCCATAAAGCCAAATTGTTGATGACACCAGTCTAATGCGTTGCCGGCGTTATTAACTGGCCCACCGACGATATAATGGGGTTGGTCGTCCACGATATAGGTGAAAATCCGGCCACTTTCATGCAAGGACAATTGGTCAGTTAAGGTCCGGACAGCTGCTGAGGTCCCAAAAGATAGGACGAATGGGCTAAGTTCCCGGTCCCCTTGAATGGCGTAGGCTAAATTAGATAGGTTGGCCAAGGCGCCGTCAGTTGATCCTGAAAGTATGTGGAAGTTGTCAGCTAACCCTAAGGCCTTGATAAAGTTAGTTTTTACAGGTAATTCTTTGGTTGAATCGACTAATTTCGGCAATTGGTTTTCAGTCAAACCGACCACCTTTAATAGGTCTTTTGACCAAGTATTTGTGGCTATATCCAACAGTCCCATAGAAGATGCCGTTGCCCGGTCAATTACAAACTCTCCCGTTAACTGGCGGATAATATAGGCTTTGATGTCCATAAATACCACGGTTTCACCTGTAAATAATGTAGGACGGGCTTGGTTTAGATAGGCCAATTTCACAAAGGGGTTCATGGCATGGATTGGCGTCCCTGATTGGGCGAAAAAGGCGGCCGCTAGACCTGATACCTGCATTTCCTGCGCCACATGCCTTGCCCTCAAATCTGCCCAAGTCATGGTGTTTTGCACAATGTCACCCGCTTCATTCATTGCAAGTAAAGCATGCATTTGGCTTGAAAATATTAAAGTGTTGACCTCAGGATACTTGGCTTGCATTGCTTTAAGTAAGTCCATGAATTGTTGGAAAACGACTAGTGGATCACTTTCATGCTTGCCCTCGCTATCTTGTTGAAGGTGATTGCGTGCTTCCATAGTGTCCAATACCCGGTATGGGGTTTCCATCAAGGCAAATTTTAAGTTGGTGGTGCCAAGGTCGGCGACGAAATATTGAAAGTACTGCATGATGATTCCTACTTTCTGAATGCATTTATTTTCTCCTGGAAAAACAGCTTCATTATCGATAGCCTTTTTTCAAAAGGAGTACGTTACCTCCATTTAACCACAAAAACGCAATGAAGCCACGATAAATGTTTACCGGACGCCATTGCGCTTATGCTAGATCATTAAAGTGTTATCAGCTAAATATTATCGGATTTCAGCTGATAATTCGTTTGCTAGTGCTTCAGTGATACGAGCAACGTCATTGGTCACTTCTTCATCAGTCAAAGTGGCTTGTGGGTTCAAATATTTCAAGCTGTAAGCAAGTGATTTCTTACCGTCTTCAATATTTTCACCTTGATAAACATCAAAGATTTCGATATCGACTAAGATGCCACCCTTAGAAGCTTTTTGAATAGTTTTCACAATATCCGCATTCGATACTTGGTCAGACACAAGGATAGCGATATCCCGGTCAGAACCTGGGAATTTAGGAATTGCTGATTGTTTCACTTCTACTTTTGGTAAGGCATAAATTTCATCTAATGAAATTTCAAATACTAAGGTATCTTTCAAGTCATGTTTGTCAGCAACACTTGGGTGTAATTGCCCGATGTAACCTAATTCAACACGTTCGTCAGATTGACCCACTGCATAAATTTTGGCGGTACGACCTGGATGCATATCTGCTAATTCAGACGTTGCTTCAAATGTTACGGCCACGTCAAGGTTGAATGAAGCTAAGATGCTTTCTACAACACCCTTCATGTCGTAGAAATCAACAGCTTTCGCTTGGTGGCTCCACGTTTTCGCTTGCGCGTTACCTGTCCACACAGCCGCTAAATGTGTTTCATCCACTGGTAGGTCAGCATCGGCCCATTTGAAGACACGGCCTGATTCAAAGATGGCTACATTAGAAGTTTTACGGGCTACATTGTATTGAACAATTTCAAGTAAGGCACTTAAAAGATTTGTCCGCATGAAACGACGGTCATCTGACATTGGGAAGTCAAGAGCAACTGGTTTCGCGTTCGCCATTTCCAATACCGTTTGATTGTCCCCAATTAATGAGTAAGCAATCACTTGGTTAAACCCTTCTGCCAACATTTGGTTATTGGTACGACGTTTGAAAGCTTGCCAGTCTGTTAAACCCATATTTTGCGCATTTACTGAAGGCAAGCGAGAAGGAATTTTATCATAACCATAAATTCGTGCAATTTCTTCAACTAAGTCCGCTTGAATAAGTATATCCCAACGACGCGCAGGTACGGAAACCGTGAACTCATTGGCATCACCAGATACTTCAAACTGTAGCTGATCAAAGATTTGTTGAACTTCCGCGAAGGTTAGGTCCATACCTATACGTTTATTAACATAAGCTAGACTTGATGTTACTAGAATTGGTGTTAAATCAATTGCAGATACACGTTCAGAGCCTTCTACCACTTCACCCTTGGCTAAA
>NZ_JBOEQF010000293.1:0-2462 GCF_050689315.1 Aerococcus sp. L_32 | reverse complement strand
AAAAAAAGCAAGTAACATAGCAAGGAATTACTACGATACTTGCTATTCGTGATCATTTTTGACCTAATATGCATTTGATTCAGTTTCAGCAACTAGCACGATTTTTCCTACTGCATGGTGCGTTTCACTGAGTTCATGTGCAGCATAAATCCCCGCTTGGTTCAGCGGAAATTCAGCGCCAATCACGCTTTTTAGTTTCTTTTCAGCCATCAGCTTAACTAAGGATGCTAATTCTTCGCCATTTGGTTTCAGCCAGATAGCCTCAGCATGAATCCCTTTTTTTTGAATCCGTGGATCTTCGTCTATCGAAAGAATACTGATTAAACGTCCTTCAGGCTTCAGTACAGTGATGCTTTTTCGTTGTACCTCTCCTGCCATTGTGTCAAGAACCAAATCAATCTCACTTAAAGTAGTCTCAAAATCAGTCGTATGATAATCAATCACTTCATCAGCACCTAATTCTTTTAATAGCTGATGATTTTTCGGACTAGCCGTAGTAGTTACATACGCGCCAGCTTCTTTCGCTAATTGAATCGCATATGTTCCCACGCCACCAGCTCCAGCATGAATGAGCACCTTTTGTCCTGCTTGAAGTTTCCCATGGGTAAATAGTGCTTGATAAGCGGTCAAACCAGCTAAAGGTAGTGCACCTGCATCTTTAAATGATACTTCTTCCGGTAATTTTGCTAGAAGATGATCATCAACAATTGTGTGCTCTGCATACGTACCAAACCGAGTCGTATCTGGTCTAGCGGCAACCCAATCACCAACTTTCCAGTCAGAAACCTGTGAACCTACCTCTTCAATGATACCTGCAACATCCCAGCCTAAAATAATCGGGAATTCCCATGGCATCATTTGTTGCAAATATCCTTCACGTAACTTCCAATCAATTGGATTTACCGAAGTTGCTTTTACTTTAACCAACACTTGATGAGCGAATAACTCAGGTAACGTCACAGTTGCATCTGTCAGTTGTTCTTTCCCGCCGTATTGATTAATTACGACTGCTTTTGTCGTTGTCATCTTGCTTCATCCTTTCGAATAAAATTAGATTGCTTTTACTGATACTTCAATATTTCCACGAGTTGCACGAGAATAAGGGCATGTTTGGTGTGCGATTTCTAATAATTCTTGGCTTTTTTCTAAAGTAATTCCTTCAATGTGGCCTTCGATTTCAACACCTAATTGAACATCAGGTAATGCAGTTTGGCTCAAATTGTATAGTGAAACAGTTACTTCAATAGTTGATTCACCATCTACTTGTGCTTGTTTTTTCACATAATCCAAAGCACTGTTAAAACAAGCACTATATCCAGCTGCAAATAATTGTTCTGGGTTTGTCGCACCTGCTACTTTGTGTCCTGGAGCAACGATTGTCATTTCAAAAGAATTATCAGGAGAATGAACCTCACCGTTACGTCCGCCTGTATTAATCATTTTTGTTGAAAAAACTTTTTTCATATCTATTACTACTTTCTGACATTTGTTTGGTTTTACCTTACTGAATACATTGTACACAATTTAATTGTATTTGAGAAAGTTAAAAATTTGCTACTATCCTCACTATTAATTTTATTTTACACAGGATTATGGACTTGACTAGTGTAATACTAACATAGTGTAATAGTAAGATAGTATAATAATGTAATACTAACATAGTGTAATAGTGTAATACTAACATAGTATAATAGTGTAATAGTAAGATAGTATAATAATGTAATAGTAAGATAGTATAATAGTGTAATAGTAAGATAGTATAATAATGTAATAGTAAGATAGTATAATAGTGTAATAGTAAGATAGTATAATAGTGTAATAGTAAGATAGTAAGATAGTAAGATAGTATAATAGTGTAATAGTAAGATAGTATAATAGTGTAATAGTAAGATAGTATAATAGTGTAATAGTAAGATAGTATAATAGTATAATAGTGTAATAGTAAGATAGTATAATAGTGTAATAGTAAGATAGTATAATAGTGTAATAGTAAGATAGTATAATAGTGTAATAGTAAGATAGTATAATAGTGTAATAGTAAGATAGTATAATAGTATAATAGTATAATAGTGTAATAGTGTAATAGCGTAACTAATAGCAATAAAAAAACCAGTCCTAAGACTGGTTTTTTATTAATCTTGATAACCAAATACATTCACGCCGTAGACGTAATCTTGTACCCCTATACCTTTTGTTCCTTCAGGAGTATCTCCAATTTGGATAGATACCCACATATCTGTATAGTTAGTCATCATATTTTCGTAATGTCCTGGACTATTTTTCCAAGTATTGAATAGTTTACTAGCTAAGTATTCTTCTGAATATAGAGTGTATGGATTGCCGTTATAGATTGTAGCAGCTATATTTTCACTTCTAACGTAATTGTCCTCTAAGTAATCAAAGTCCGTTACGAATAATTCGCGTTCAACATTTTCGTTAGTAGGGCGGGTATGATCAAGTTT
>NZ_JBOEQF010000292.1:0-2481 GCF_050689315.1 Aerococcus sp. L_32 | reverse complement strand
GATGATTATGATTGGGATTATCACCTATACATCAGTCCTTGAACGTACTAAAGAAATAGGTGTCCTTAAAGCCTTAGGTGCTCGAAAAAAAGACATCACCCGTGTATTTGACTCTGAGACTTTAATCCTAGGTGTGCTTTCTGGCTTAATTGGTGTCGGGACTGCTTACTTATTAACATTCCCAATCAATATACTGATTGAATCCTTAACAGACCTTAAAAATGTAGCCATTTTAGACCCAGTACATGCCGTTGTCCTGTTAATTATTTCAACTGTATTAACAGTTATTGGGGGTCATATTCCAGCCCGGATGGCAGCGAAGAAAGACGCCGCTGAAGCCTTGCGCGCTGATTAATGTTGTTTGCTTAATCTTAATTAATTGTTAGCAAAACTTCGGTTACTATTTTACAAAAAATAAATACATCACAAGAACCACCTAAAGTAGGGACGCAAAAGCCGTCAACTTTAGGTAGGTAGGTTGATTGCCATTGGTGTAGGTGTTATTGTCTTATTGGTGACAGAATTAGATAAATATTTCCATAAAAATAAAGTGAATAATTGACAAAAGTCATTTTAAATAAAAGAACTGCCGCTTTCTCTAAATTAGAGTGAGCAGGCAGTTCTTTTTTGCAGCTTATCTTGTTATTGTATACATTCACTTCTTTTACTGATTTTCTAGTTCAGCAGTAAAGTCTTCGTAGGTTTGATTAGCGTCGATACCTTGTTACCAGTACATTCAAAGCCAATTCACTAGAAAAAGAAAGCGTTTAATTTTATTAGAAATTGTTGAACCACTCAAATATTGGTAGCATATTGTCTTCAATGTTATCTGTCATCATTTCCGGATGCCACTGTACCCCTAAAATATTATAGGTTGATTTGGACTTGTCCACTTCATAGGATTCAATGACCCCATCATTGGCCCAGGCTGTTGCCTTAAGTAGGGGTGATAGGTCTTCAATCACTTGGTGGTGATAGGTATTGATCAGTAGTGTTTTTGGATTATCAAACAGGTTGCTGATGATAGACTCTTTTTCCAATTGGATTGAGTGGTGCGGGAAGTGCATACGACTCCAATTCTGTATGTGCTGAACAGCATTTGCTTGACCGATGGGGTACTCGCTCAAGTCTTGATAGACGGTACCATTCAACAAAATGTTAATTAACTGGAAACCGCGGCAAATAGCTAATATCGGGATATTCTTTTTGGTGGCAGCTTCAAATAGCGCCCGTTCCCAACGATCTCGTGGGGGATAGACACTTTGTAATTTAGGTGAAGGCTCACGGCTGTATAGTAGAGGTGAAACGTCTTGGCCACCAGTAAATACAAGCCCGTCCAATTTGGCAACATACTGCTCTGCCAAAGCTAAGTCTTCTTGTAATGGGATAATAAGTGGCATATGGCCAGCCATAGTTAATGATTTACTATAACCATGCGGACTATAATCACGCATAAATTCATCCCAATCATGATCAAGTGCATTGTGGTTCCCCGTAACGCCTATAACGCGTTTATATGTGGATACTTTATTATTCATACTGTCACTCCAAACTTTGATTTCCAATCTATTATACCAACAAACACTGGGGTAGGGTCAACTTAGACTACTTTTTCAAGATGATAGCTAATAAGGATAACAATTGATAGCTAATCGGTACCCAAAATAGGAGGTCGATTCTTCGAATATTGATATGTTGAATGGTATATTAATTGCAATGAATTTAAGGAAGAAGGAAATGAATATGAGTATATCAGTGAATTTACCAAGTTTTACGATTGGGCCGGATGCCTATGACGATATTAAAAAATTCGCAGGTTTTGCAGGAGAGAAAGTAGCCATCATAGGTGGAGAAACTGCTTTAGAAAAGGCTTTACCAAGATTGAAACCAGCGATTCAAGCAGCCGGTTTAACCATTACCGCCATTGAATGGTATGGGGGCGAAGCTTCTTATTCAAACATTGACCGCCTTGCCGCTTTAAACCAAGTTCAAGCAGCAGATATGATTTTTGCGGTTGGTGGCGGGCGTGCCATTGATGCTGGTAAAACAGTTTCAGCTAAACTTGAAAAGCCAATTTTCACTTTCCCAACAATTGCCTCAAACTGTGCGCCAACTTCAGCCGTTTGCGTCTTATACAATGACGACCATGAATCATCGGGTTCATACCGGTTACATGCACCGGCCGTCCATTCATTTGCCGACTCAACTATTATTGCTGAGGCACCTGAGCAATATATTTGGGCCGGAATCGGTGACGCGATTTCCAAAGAAGTGGAAGTATCTTTTTCAGCTGAAGGACGAGAATTAGCCTACAATAATACCATTGGTGCACATATTGTCCAGGGTGCTAACCAACGTGTCTTGAAAAATGGCTTAGCGGCACTTGAAGCTGCCAAAGCTCATCAGGAATCGCCTGCTATCGACAATATTTTATTTGAGATACTTGGGACAACTTCTTATACGTCAGTATTAGTAGATCAC
>NZ_JBOEQF010000291.1:0-2485 GCF_050689315.1 Aerococcus sp. L_32 | reverse complement strand
CAAGAACTTAACAGATAAAGTAGCTAACATGACCCATATTGCATGGGCAACTGGTGGGTCAATGGTACCAGCAGACGAGCAAGTTTTATTCTACGAAAATAGTAAAGCCAATCACTAGTGTGAATCGATAAGTCGAAATCACTATAGAAGAAAAGGGTAATTGAGTGTCAAAGCTCACTTACTCTTTTTTATTTTGCCCAATTTTTAGCAACAATTGCTCTCAACCTATATCTCAAAAGGTAAAATATTGCAAAAAAATTATCAGATTGCAAAAAGAGTGTTTTTAAAAAGAACAACTTTTGTTCTTAAAAGTTGTAAAATTTGTCCAAAAGCCGGAGTTTAAATTAAAGTTGTACTTTAAGAATCTTGTTAAAACCTACAATCCTTTGATGTTGCTTAAAAATAAGTTTGCAATTTTAATAATAAACCGTTTACATTCTTGACGATATTGAGTACAATATCAACTATAAATAAGTGCACTAATTAATTTATATTGTGAAATTTGCAAAAATCACTTAAGACAAAATTGTGGAGGTTATTATGAGTCAAGAAAATAAATTGAGAGTAAGCCGTTCTTTCGGCATGCGCGACAAGCTAGGTTATTTGATTGGGAATATCGGTAACGATCTAACATTCTTCCTTGCTTCAAACTATTTCATGGTATTCTATACAAACGTTATGGGTGTTTCACCAGCAATGGTTGGTACACTATTTGGTATCGCTCGTTTAATTGATGCTTTTACTGATGTTGGTATGGGTGTTATTACGGATAATGCTGTTACAACTCGCGTAGGTAAATTTAAACCTTGGTTACGTAGAATGGCTTTTCCGGTCGGAATTGCAAGCGCTTTAATGTATAACAGTTTCATTATAGACTGGACACCAACAGCTAAAGTTATTTATATGTTTGTTACTTATTTATTATGGGGATCAATTTTCTATACTTCAATCAACATTCCTTACGGTTCATTAGCATCTGTGATATCTGGTAAATCAGAAGACCGTGCGAACTTATCTACTTTCCGTTCAATGGGATCTACTTTAATCCAATTTAGTTTAGGTTTCGTTGTACCATTAATTGCCTATAGTGCAGACGGTAAAGTATTAGCTGATAACTTCATGTGGTTAGGTGTTGCCTTAGGTTTAGCCGCTGCTTTATGTTACTTAGCTTGTTACGGTATGGTTGAAGAACGTGTTGAATTACCACAAGGTGAAAAATTCAGTGTCGGACAAATGTTATCTGACCTTGGTGAATTGATTAAAGACCGTGGATTCTTAGGTTTAATGTTCTCTACAATGTTTATGTTGGCTGGTTTAATCTCATTAGGTCAATTATTACAGTACATGTACTTAGACTACTTCCAAAATACACGTATCTTAACAATTGCCACTGCAGGTATGACTTTAAGTGCTTTATTAATCGCACCATTTGTAAGTTCAATTACGAAAAAATTTGGTAAAAAAGAAGCTGGATCATTCGCCCTAATCGGTGCAGGCTTAATCTATGTCATTGCTTTCGTATTAAGAATTCAAAATCCATTAGTATTTGCCATCTTAGTTATCGTTGCTGGTATGGTTATGGGTTACTACACTATGGCAATGTACTCTTACGTAACAGACGTTATTGATGACTTCTACATCAAACGTGGTACACGTAAAGATGGTACAATCTACTCAGTTTACTCATTTACACGTAAAGTAGGTCAAGCGATTGCTGGTCTCTTAGCCGGTGCTTTACTAACACAAATTGGTTATGTTTCAGGTGCTGAACAACAAACTGCTGAAGTAGCGAATAGTATCTACAGCCTTGGTACAATATTACCAGGTGGATTACTATTAGCAGCAGGTTTAATCTTGTTATTCATGTATCCGCTAAACAAACAAAAAGTAAACGAAAATACACGTATTATCGAAAGCGAAACCAAATAATTCTTTTTGTAAAATGAATGCTTTATTCAATCATTCATGAAAACGCTTCATTATAGAACGTTCTTAGTTTTATCCGATGATCAGTCATCATCAGGTTAACTAGGGGCGTTTTTTTCTTGGCTTTTTCAATTAAAGAATGATTCGTCATTTTGCAAAAAGCACCGAACCTTTCCAACTAAAGTGAAGGTTCAATGCTTATAGACGTTTATGAAGTTAAATTTAACTCAATACTTCTCAACAAAAGACTTCAATCTGATGGTTATGCCGTTCTTTAATCTTGCCTTCATCAGCTAATTGATGCAGGGACCGGCTAAGTGTTTCAGATGACATGCCTAAAAATCCTGCTAAAAACCGCTTCGTTTCCTCGTGATAGAATATTTGGTGGCCATTCACCAACTCGGCTTCCTTACAAATGAAATTGAATAACCGGTCTTTTGCGGTACAAGTAGATAACAACATGGATTGCTCTTCTGAAGCGTGTAGGCGCTGAGACAGGGCTTCAATCATCTTAAGGGATAATTGCGGGTAGTCCACCAGCAGTTGTTTAAATTGTTGA
>NZ_JBOEQF010000290.1:0-2514 GCF_050689315.1 Aerococcus sp. L_32 | reverse complement strand
ATGCTAAGCTTGTGTTCGAACGCATGCACAAGTGCTATTATATAGAAGAAACAAATGAGGAGAATCATTATGAAGAATAATCAATCATCAATTACAACTTTAGTGGCTACTGGTATCGGGGCAGCTGTCTTCTTTATCCTAGGCCGCTTTCTATCAATACCTACTGGTGTACCAAATACCTCTATTGAAACAACTTACCCGTTTTTGGCCTTAATGGCAACTGTCTTTGGTCCTTTCGCAGGTTTATTGATTGGTTTAATTGGTCATGCCATTAAAGACTTACTGACATATGGTTTGTGGTGGTCTTGGGTGTTAACCTCTGGTTTTACTGGTTTTGGTTATGGTTTTATCGGCCGCAAACTTAAAGTTAGTCAAGGTATTTTTACAAAGAAAGATATGATCACTTTCAATGTTGGGCAAGTTATCGTGAATATACTGGCTTGGGCCTTACTAGCGCCTGCTTTAGATATTTTAATGTATTCAGAACCTGCATCTAAAGTATTCGTTCAAGGGATTGTATCAGGTGTGTTAAATTCACTTGCGGTTGGTATCATCGGTACCTTATTATTAAAGGGGTATGCAAGTACACGTACGAAATCAGGAAGTTTACGTAAAGAAAATTAATAGGAAGTTTTACTATGATAAATCATGAAAGACACAATCAGCCGGTGGACAGCAATCTGTCGCCGGCTATTGAATTTAAAAACATCTCTTTTAAATATGCGAGTCAGGCTGACCTAAACTTGATGGATATCTCCTTTTCAATCAAACAAGGAGAGAAAGTCCTCATTATCGGCGCATCTGGGTCTGGTAAATCAACCATTGGTAAGATTATCAACGGGCAAATCCCTAATACTTTTGAAGGCGATTTAACCGGTCAAGTCTTGATCAATGGCGCAAATTCCGCCAGCAAGTCCATTTTTGACTTATCACTAAGCGTCGGCACCGTCCTACAAGATACTGACGCCCAATTTGTCGGCCTAACAGTAGCTGAAGACCTAGCTTTCGCCCTGGAAAATGACCAAGTGGACCAAGCTAGCATGGTGTCTAGTGTAGCGGCCTGGGCCAATGCGCTTGACCTTGTGGACCTCTTGGACCTTGCCCCGCAATCTTTATCAGGCGGACAAAAGCAACGGGTCTCAATTGGCGGGGTCTTAATTGACGAGTCACCCATCGTTCTATTTGATGAGCCTTTAGCCAACCTAGACCCTGCAAGTGGTTTAGCGACCATGGAATTGATTGCCAAATTAAACCAGGAAAAAGAATTAACTACGATAGTCATCGAGCACCGTCTAGAAGAAGCCTTAATCGCCGACTTTGACCGTGTCCTCGTTATTGACAGTGGGCGGTTACTCGCTGACGTATCCGTTGATGCTTTGTTGCGGTCTGACTTATTGGCGAAAATCGGTGTCCGCCAGCCTTTATACTTAGATGCCTTTGGTTATGCTGGTGTGAATGTTGGAGACATTTCTCATTTAGGGCGGTTTCAACCAAATATGGTCACTGCTGGTGTTCAAGACCGTCTATCTAAATGGTTGGCTGACAATGCAGTAACCACTCAAGTTAGGGCGGATAAGCCTATTTTAGTCATGGACCATGTCAACTTTTCTTATGACAGTACCCCTTTGATATCAGATTTAAATCTGACCATTAATGCTGGCGACATGGTTTCTATTGTCGGGACAAACGGTGCGGGTAAATCTACCCTAGCGAAACTGATTTGTGGCTTTGAGCGACCAGATTCAGGACGGATAACCCTTTTCCAGGAGAATTTAGACGGATTATCGATTAAGGAAATTGCGGATTCGGTCGGCTACGTGATGCAGAACCCCAATTTGATGATTTCAAAGAACATTCTATTCGATGAGGTGTCGTCTGGTTTAGTCAACCGCGGCTTGTACGAGAATGATGCAGATGGTTTAGCTGAAAAAGTGGCTGATGCCTTGCGGATTTGTGGCTTATATCCATACAGGAATTGGCCAATTTCGGCCTTGTCTTATGGGCAAAAACGACGGGCAACAATTGCGAGTATTTTAGTGTTAGATCCTAAAGTCTTGATTTTAGATGAACCGACAGCTGGTCAAGATTATAAGCATTATACTGATATGATGCGATTTATCAAGGGGTTGAACCGTGACCAAGGAATTACCATTCTAATGATTACTCATGATATGCATTTGATTCAAGAGTATACCAACCGGACGATTGTCTTCCACGACGGTCAGGTGATGGGTGATATGCGTCCAGCTGCGGTATTAACGAATGAAAACTTGATGGCCCAAGCCCATTTAGCCCCTACTTCCTTGTATGATTTAGGGCAAGTGGTGGCTGATATTGATGCGATGGACTTTATCGACCGGTTCATCCAGTTTGAACGTCAGACTAAGCGGGTTGGACAAGCTAGTATATGGGTTGGAGGTGAGAGCGATGGCGAATAAACAAGGTCAAAGTTTTGGGTATATCAAGAAGGATTCACCCTTACACCGCTTATCTGGTGCGACAAAATTAATCGCT
>NZ_JBOEQF010000289.1:0-2524 GCF_050689315.1 Aerococcus sp. L_32 | reverse complement strand
CCTGACATGTTACGACGACCGTTAGTCGTTGCTTTATATGTTTTTATCGCCACGTGAATTTCCTCCTATCTTAATTATTCTGCTTCGTTTCCGAAGATTTCGATTGATTGACCTTCAGCGATGGTTACGATTGCTTTACGGCGTTTACGTGTATAACCAGCAAAACGTCCCATACGTTTTAATTTACCGCGAACGTTCATGATGTTTACGTTTTTCACGTCTACGTTGAACAATTCTTCGATTGCTTGTTTAACTTCTGTTTTGTTCGCTTTAACAGCTACTTCAAAAGTGTATTTGTTTTCGTCCATTTTCAACATTGATTCTTCAGTGATGATTGGGCGAATGATTACGTCGTGTGCCAACATTATGCTAGTACCTCCTCTACGTTAGAAAGTGCTGCTTTTGTAATGATGACTTTTTCAGAGTTAACTAAGTCGAATACGTTAACGTTGTTTTCATCAACTACTTTTACGTTTGGTAAGTTACGAGCTGATAATTGTGCGTTGTCGTTGTCTTTGTTGATTACAACTAAAACTTTATTTTCAACTTGTAAGTTATTCAACACTTCTTGGAATAATTTAGTTTTTGGTGTTTCGAATGCTAATTCATCAACAACGATGAAGTTGTTTTCTGCTACCTTATTAGATAATGCAGAGCGTAAAGCTAAACGACGAACTTTACGAGGTAATTTGTAAGCATATGAACGAGGTGTTGGTCCGAATGCACGGCCACCGCCTACCCATTGTGGAGAGCGGATTGAACCTTGACGAGCACGACCTGTACCTTTTTGACGCCATGGTTTACGTCCACCACCGCTAACTTCTGAACGTCCTTTAACTTTGTGAGTACCTTGACGTAATGAAGCTTGTTGCATAATAACTACATCGTAGATTGCATTTTCATTTGGTTCAATTGCGAAAATTTCATCGTTTAATGTAATTTCGCCAGCTTGTGAACCGTCTTGTTTAAATAATGTAATGTTTGCCATGAAACTGTTCCTCCTTCCTGGTATTATTCAGCAGATTTAACTGCAGATTTGATTGTTACCATAGATTTTTTAGCACCTGGAACGTTACCTTTAATTAAGATGACGTTGCGCTCTGCATCTACTTTAACGATTTCTAGGTTTTGGATAGTAATTTGCGTACCACCAGTTTGTCCTGGTAAGTTTTTACCTTTGAATACTTTAGAAGCATCCGACGCCATACCCATTGAACCTGGGCTGCGGTGGTAATGAGAACCATGTGACATAGGTCCACGTGATTGGCCATGACGCTTGATAGCACCTTGGAATCCTTTACCTTTTGAAGTACCCGTAACATCAACGATGTCTCCTGCTTGGAAGATATCAACCTTGATTTCTGATCCAACTTCGTAATCTCCTAGCTCAACATCTTTGAATTCTTTAATGAAGCGCTTAGGAGTAGTTTCTGCTTTTGCTACATGACCTTTGTGAGGTTTGTTTGCCAACACTTCACGTTTGTCGTCAAAACCAACTTGAATAGCTTCGTAGCCATCAGTTTCGTTTGTTTTAGCTTGTAAAACAACGTTTGGTTGTGCTTCGATAACTGTAACTGGTACTAATTCACCAGTTTCTGTAAAGAATTGTGTCATACCTACTTTTTTTCCTAAGATTCCTTTAGTCATGAGTACACCTCCGTATAATTTTTTATTTAATAATTGGGTTAACTAATTTATTGCGATGATTCTGGAATTATAATTTAATTTCGATGTCTACGCCTGATGGTAAATCTAATTTCATTAACGCATCAACAGTTTTTGGTGTTGGGTTAACGATGTCGATTAAACGTTTGTGCGTACGCATTTCGAATTGTTCACGTGAATCCTTGTATTTATGTGTTGCACGGATTACTGTGAATAATGAGCGTTCAGTAGGCAATGGAATTGGACCTGATACTTCTGCTCCTGTACGTTGTGCAGTATCAACAATTTTAGCTGCTGATTGATCTAATGCACGGTGTTCGTAAGCTTTTAAACGAATACGAATTTTTTGTTTTGCCATGACTTTTTCCTCCTCGTCATATTTTAAATTTGACTTGCTCCGTATGAATTACCGGCCACCCTTATGGCAATGCTACCGGGTGTGTCGCAACCTCATACATCACTGCTTATTGGTGTATCAACGTTTGCACGTAAATACTGTTGCTCCGTATAAAACGGCACCCAATTAGTATACAAAATTAAACTAGGCAGTGCAAGCTTTTTCTCGTCTTTTTTTAAAAAAAATCCTTATTTATCGCTATTTCTTTATTAAAGTCCATTATTTGACGATTATTGCCAACGCTACCTAGTGTATCATTTTGAAACATTTTACAAGGCGGTTGCCATTTCTTAGCAACGCGCCCTACTGTGTCATCTTTCAATAGGTATATTATACATGTTTTATCGCGTACTGCCATACCTTTTCGATGATACTTTGATTAAATTTTGCTTTGGTGGTCCAAGGATTGACGATAAAGCTATCAATAGGGTTGTCTTTGGTTAAAACCATCAAGGCAATCTG
>NZ_JBOEQF010000288.1:0-2538 GCF_050689315.1 Aerococcus sp. L_32 | reverse complement strand
TCACTCAATCTTGCGCAAAGGCAACTTTGAGCCGGCTAAGATCAGCGAAATGACAAACTTCAACCTAGATAGCGATGAAGCTTTCCAAGTATTGAAAGAATTGAACCGGTACCCAGATATCGTAGCTAGTGCATATGAAAAATACGAACCATCTGTTGTGGCTAAATACTTATTAGCCTTATCTCAGCAATTCAACAAATACTATGCACATACACGTATCCTAACTGAAGATGATCAATTACAATCTCGTTTAGCATTAGTATATGCCTTAACACAAGTGTTAGAATCTGGCTTAGCTATCCTTGGCGTACAAGCACCAAGCCAAATGTGATTTTTTGGGCGGCAGGTTGTTAAAACCGATTTAAAACAAAATATGTTTTCATAGGAGAAAGGTAGTCACTGCCTTTCTCCTTTTTATTGACTTTTAACTCATACTTTTCCGAGAATTCTTCCCCATTTTAAAAATTCTATATAAGTGTCTTGACTTTAAATATCAAACCCTTATAATAATGAAAGCATAAAATCCTGTGAAGCATTGAGGGCGGGACCCGAGGTGTGACCACATAATATCAATTGTGTTCTTAGGTCAATTTGCGAATGGCCTTATTTTTTTGGGGAAAAATAGAGTAAAACAAATTTGAGGGAGATGTGAGTTATGGCAATTAAAGCGAAACCACTTTTATTAGATGTAGAGGAAAAACCGTTGTTCGCGAAAGGTTTATTATTGAGTTTTCAACATATATTTGCAATGTTTGGAGCAACAGTATTGGTGCCAATTCTTTTAGGGATGCCTGTATCTGTTGCTCTTTTTGCGAGTGGGATTGGGACTTTAATTTATCAAGTTGCAACTAAAGCGAAAGTACCCGTTTACTTAGGGTCATCATTTGCTTATATTACAGCGATGCAAATTGCAATTCAACAAATGGGCGGAGATGTTTCAGCAGCCCAAACTGGTGTCATCATTTCTGGTATAGTCTACGTTCTTGTAGCGATTGCGATTCATTTTGCAGGTACTAACTGGATTGATAAATTATTACCGCCAATCGTTATTGGACCTATGATCATGGTAATTGGTTTAGGTTTATCATCAAGTGCGGTAGCCAATGCAGGTTTCGCAGAAGATGGAGATGTACGTAACATCGTCGTAGCTGTTGCGACCTTCTTGATCACAGCCCTTGTCCAAACAAGAGCGAAAGGCTTTTTCAAAATTATTCCGTTCTTAGTAGGGATTATTGGTGGTTATATTGTAGCGGTCCTATTGGGGATTGTAGATTTTACACCAGTTGTAGAAGCGCAGTGGTTTGAGTTGCCAGATTTATACCTACCATTTGAGACATCTCTGTTTGAATCATATAATTTATACTTTGGTCCTGAAACATGGGCGATCGTACCTATTGTCTTGGTAACTATTTCAGAACATATTGGTGACCATACAGTATTAGGTAAAATTGTTGGCCGTAACTTCCTAAAAGATCCAGGTCTAAGCAGAACCTTAATCGGTGATGGGGTAGCCACTGCAGTGTCAGCCTTCATCGGTGGACCAGCGAATACGACATATGGTGAAAACACTGGGGTGATTGGTTTAACGCGTGTGGCTTCTGTATCAGTTATCCGAAACGCCGCTATTATCGCTATTATCTTAGCCTTCCTTGGTAAATTTACTGCCTTGATTTCAACGATTCCAAACGCTGTAGTCGGTGGGATGTCTATCTTACTTTACGGGATTATCGCAAGTAACGGTTTGAAAGTCATGATTGAAGAGCAAATCGACTTCAACCAAGTACGGAACTTAATTATTGCGTCAGCAATGTTGGTTATTGGTTTAGGTGGCGCGGTCTTAGACCTTGGTTACTTAACCTTCTCAGGAACTGCCTTATCAGCCATCGTTGGTATCGTATTAAACTTAATCTTACCTGCAGAAGTGACTTTCCAAGCAGATAGAGACATTAAATAATTAAATAAAAATTGTTAGCAAAACGGCGGTTGAGATAGCTTAGTCTCAACCGCCGTTTTAGCATTTATTTTTTTAAAATGTGTTAATTAGTCTCTGGAATAGTCTTTATCCTCGCCTTGTAATTCTGGGTTGGTTTCAACTTCGTGGTACATGTTATGGATAGACAGTACAACGAACAAGAATAAGAAGGCTGTTTGTAACCAGAAAATGGTCAAGTCAAACATGCCGTGCAGGATAACGATACTGCAGAAACTACAAATCAAGGCTAAGCGACGTCGTAAAATCGGATATTGCCGCATTTGATGAATCTTCTTGCCTAATGAAATCAGCGAAGGTAACAATATACCTGTCCCAACGGCACCGTAGGAAAGAAGGGTGTCTAGAACAATATTATGGGCATGTTGTGTGTATTTGTCCCCATAGTCTTGCCAGACATTGAGATAAGTCAAAGGCCCTTGTCCAAACCAAAAGTTATCTCTTAAACCTTTCAAGCCGATTTCCCAGATGACAAACCGGTCTTCAAAAGCAAATCCTAAGTCCTCAAATCTCGGAAGAAAACCTAATTTGATGGCGATCAGTGTGCC
>NZ_JBOEQF010000287.1:0-2540 GCF_050689315.1 Aerococcus sp. L_32 | reverse complement strand
AGCACACTGATCGCCATCAAATTAGGTTTCCTTCCGAGATTTCAGGACTTAGGCTTTGCTTTTGAAGACCGGTTTGTCATCTGGGAAATCGGCTTGAAAGGCTTAAGAGATAACTTCTGGTTCGGCCAAGGACCGCTGACTTATCTCAATGTCTGGCAAGACTACGGGGACAAATACACCCAACATGCCCACAATATTGTTCTAGACACCCTTCTGTCATACGGTGCCGTTGGGACAGGTATATTATTACCTTCGCTGATTTCATTAGGCAAGAAGATTCATCAAATGCGGCAATATCCGATTTTACGACGACGTTTAGCCTTGATTTGTAGTTTCTGCAGTATCGTTATCCTGCACGGTATGTTTGATTTGACCATTTTCTGGTTACAAACAGCCTTCTTATTCTTGTTCGTTGTACTGTCTATCCATAACATGTACCACGAAGTTGAAACCAACCCAGAATTACAAGGCGAAGATAAAGACTATTCAAGAGACTAATCAACACATTTGAAAAACAATAAACGCTAAAACGGCGGTTGAGACTAAGCTATCTCAACCGCCGTTTTGCTAACAATTTTTATTTAATTATTTTACGTCTCTATCTGCTTGGAAAGTCACTTCTGCAGGTAAGATTAAGTTTAATACGATACCAACGATGGCTGATAAGGAAGTTCCTGAGAAGGTTAAGTAACCAAGGTCTAAGACCGCGCCACCTAATCCAATAACCAACATTGCTGACGCAATAATTAAGTTCCGTACTTGATTGAAGTCGATTTGCTCTTCAATCATGACTTTCAAACCATTACTTGCGATAATTCCGTAAAGTAAGATAGACATCCCACCGATTACAGCATTTGGAATTGTTGAAATCAAGGCAGTAAATTTACCTAGGAAGGCTAAAATAATAGCGATAATAGCGGCGTTTCGGATAACTGATACTGAAGCCACACGCGTTAAACCAATGACCCCAGTGTTTTCACCATATGTCGTATTCGCTGGTCCACCGATGAAGGCTGACACTGCAGTGGCTACTCCGTCACCAATTAAGGTTTTGCTTAGACCTGGATCTTTTAGGAAGTTACGGCCAACAATTTTACCTAATACTGTATGGTCACCAATATGTTCTGAAATAGTTACCAAGACAATAGGTACAATCGCCCATGTTTCAGGACCAAAGTATAAATTATATGATTCAAACAGAGATGTCTCAAATGGTAGGTATAAATCTGGCAACTCAAACCACTGCGCTTCTACAACTGGTGTAAAATCTACAATCCCCAATAGGACAGCTACAATATAACCACCAATAATTCCTACTAAGAACGGAATAATTTTGAAAAAGCCCTTCGCTCTAGTTTGAACTAGGGCTGTGATCAAGAAGGTAGCAACCGCTACGACGATGTTACGTACATCCCCATCTTCTACGAAACCTGCATTGGCTACAGCACTAGATGATAAACCTAAACCAATTACCATGATCATAGGTCCAATAACGATTGGTGGTAATAATTTATCAATCCAGTTAGTACCTACAAAATGAATCGCAATCGCTACAAGAACGTAGACTATACCAGAAATGATGACACCAGTTTGGGCTGCTGAAATATCTCCGCCCATTTGTTGAATTGCAATTTGCATCGCTGTAATATAAGCAAATGATGACCCTAAGTATACGGGTACCTTCGCTTTAGTTGCAACTTGATAAATTAAAGTTCCAATCCCACTCGCAAAAAGAGCAACAGATACAGGCATCCCTAAAAGAATAGGCACCAATACTGTTGCTCCAAACATTGCAAATACATGTTGAAAACTCAATAATAAACCTTTCGCGAACGATGGTTTTTCCTCTACATCTAATAAAAGTGGTTTCGCTTTAATTGCCATAACTCACATCTCCCTCAAATTTGTTTTACCCTATTTTTTTCAAAAAAATAAGGCCATTCGCAAATTGACCCAAGAACACAATTGACATTATGTGGTCACACCTCGGGTCCCGCCCTCAATGCTTCACAGGATTTTATGCTTTCATTATTATAAAGGTTTGACATTTAAAGTCAAGACACTTGTATAGAATTTTTTAAAGTTAGATGAGAATTATTGGAAAAATATGAGGTAAAAGTCAACAAAAAAGAGAAAGGCAGTGAATACCTTTCTCCTATGAAAACATATTTTGTTTTAAATCGGTTTTAACAACCTAGCGTCCAAAAAATTACATTTGGCTTGGTGCTTGTACGCCAAGGATAGCTAAACCAGATTCTAACACTTGTGTTAAGGCATATACTAATGCTAAACGGGATTGTAATTGATCATCTTCAGTTAGGATACGTGTATGTGCATAGTATTTGTTGAATTGTTGAGATAAGGCTAATAAGTATTTAGCCACAACAGATGGTTCGTATTTTTCATATGCACTAGCTACGATATCTGGGTAACGGTTCAATTCTTTCAATACTTGGAAAGCTTCATCGCTATCTAGATTGAAGTTTGTCATTTCGCTGATCTTAGCTGGCTCAAAGTTTCCTTTGCGCAAGATTGAGTGG
>NZ_JBOEQF010000286.1:0-2540 GCF_050689315.1 Aerococcus sp. L_32 | reverse complement strand
TACAAATGGTAAACAGGTTACAAAAGATAATCAACTAGTAGATATTCATTTAAAAATTGACGGCAAAAAGATTGTCGCAGTTAGCGAGCAATTAGATTTCGACGTTGCGGATAATGACCAAGTTATTGATGTGGCTGGGAAGTTAGTCACACCAGGATTGACAGATGTCCATGTCCACTTCCGTCAGCCAGGTTTTGAAGACAAAGAAACGATTTTAACTGGAAGTCAAGCAGCTGCAAGGGGTGGATTCACACGTGTTGCAGCTATGCCCAATTTAAATCCAGCACCTGATACACCAGAAAAATTAAATGCAATTCAAAAACTTATTGACGAGGATTCAGTGATTGAGGTCTTACAGTATGCGCCGATTACAGGTGATTTAAAATCAGATGACTTAGTAGATATGGCCAATATGCCAGAAGCATTTGCCTTTACCAATGATGGGTTTGGGGTTCAAACTGCAGGCACTATGTACTTAGCTATGAAAGAGGCTGCTCGCTTACATAAGCCAATCGTAGCCCATACTGAAGATGAGAGTCTATTATTTGGCGGTGTAATGCATGAGGGTGTTAAAAATAAGGAACTTGGTTTACCTGGTATCTTAAATGCAACAGAATCTAGTCAAATTGCACGTGATATTCATTTAGCGGAAGAAACAGGTGTCCATTACCACGTTTGTCACGTATCCACTAAGGCATCTGTCGCAGCTATTCGTGACGGTAAAGCGCGTGGTGTGCATGTGACAGCAGAAGTTGCACCACATCATTTAATTCTAAATGAACTAGATATCCCAGCTGACGATGCTACTTTCAAGATGAACCCACCTTTACGTGGTGAAGAAGATCAAGCGGCTTTATTAGAAGGTTTGTTAGATGGTACTTTAGATATGGTAGCTACTGACCATGCACCGCACACTTTGGCTGAGAAGGCTAACGGTTTTATGGGTTCACCATTTGGAATTGTTGGTATTGAAACTGCGTTTGCTGTGATGTACACCCATTTTGTAAAGACAGGTATCATGTCTCTAGCCTTTTTACTTGAAAAAATGGTTACAGCACCAACAGATGTATTCGACTTAGCACCTGCTACACTATCAGTTGGTAGTTCAGCAGATATTGCAGTTTTTGATCTATCGCAAGCCTATACAATTGATCCAGCAGACTATTTATCAAAATCACAAGTGACACCATTTAACGGGGAAGAAGTATTTGGTATGTGTGCTTTGACTATTTATCAAGGAAATATCGTTTATCAACAATAATGTGTACCAAGAGTCATTTAAGGAGGCTATTATGTCACGTTTAAGTGTTAAATTACCAGGTTTAGAATTAAAGAATCCAGTAATGCCAGCATCTGGCTGTTTTGGTTATGGAGAAGGTTTTGTAGACAAATATGACTTAAGCATTTTAGGTGCTTTAGTAGATAAATCAACAACTGTAGAAGTTAGAAAAGGGAATCCAGATCCACGTTACTACCACTCCGGAGAACGTATTTTAAATTCAGTTGGTCTTAAAAATCCAGGCGTTGAAGGGGTTTTAGCAGAAAAATTACCTTATCTAGCACAATTTGATGTACCCATTATTCAAAGTGTTGCCGGGTCAACAGTTGAAGACTATGTTGAGGCAACGAAAGCTTTATCTAAAGCTCAGAATGTAAAGGCTATCGAATTAAATATCTCTTGTCCAAATGTTAAACTAGGTGGTCTACAATTTGGTACCAATCCAGAAGTAGCAGCAGATTTAACTAGACAGGTAAAAGCCGTAACGTCTTTACCTGTTTATGTAAAATTAACGCCTAATGTAACAGATATTACGGTTATTGCAAAGGCGGTAGAGGCTGCAGGTGCCGATGCTATTGTAATGATCAATACAATTACAGGTCAAACATTCGACCTACAAACAAGACAACCCGTTTTAGGTGGGATAACTGGTGGCTTGTCTGGTTCTTCCTTGAAATATGTTGCCTTAAGAATGGTACGTCAGGTTGCACAAGTAGTAGATATTCCTATCATTGGAGTAGGTGGTATCGAAAGCATTGATGATGTATTAGAAATGATCATTGCTGGTGCAACAGCTGTTCAAATAGGTTCTGCCAACTACGCCAACCCAATAGTTTGTAAGGAAATCATCGAAGGCTTGCCAGCACGTATGGATGAACTGAATATTGAATCTATTGAAAAATTAGTCCAAGAAATGAAAATGATGATCAAACAATAAATACATTGAAAAGCAGCGCTCATGACAATCATGGCGCTGTTTTTTTATTTTATAGTGTTATTTTAAGCTGAGCGGTTTCGCTCTCACCCTGAGGTTTTGGTTGAGTTGAAGAACATGATGATCAACGTGGCTGTTTCTTCGATTGACCGGTCAGCAACGTTGATGACTGGACAATTCAACTCTTCGTATAGTTTGTTGGCGTAGGCCAATTCTTTTTCAATGCGGGCATCATCTGTATACAGACTGGCATTTTCAATCCCATATGACCGCATACGTTCGCGTCGGAATTTATTTAAAACATTGACGTCATTGGTCAAACCAATA
>NZ_JBOEQF010000285.1:0-2540 GCF_050689315.1 Aerococcus sp. L_32 | reverse complement strand
CACAAATGGTAAACAGGTTACAAAAGATAATCAACTAGTAGATGTTCATTTAAAAATTGACGGCAAAAAGATTGTCGCAGTTAGCGAGCAATTAGATTTCGACATTGCGGATAATGACCAAGTTATTGATGTGGCTGGGAAATTAGTCACTACAGGATTGACAGATGTGCATGTTCACTTCCGCCAACCCGGTTTTGAAGATAAAGAAACGATTTTAACTGGTAGTCAAGCAGCAGCACGTGGTGGTTTTACCCGAGTGGCAGCCATGCCTAATTTGAATCCTGCACCTGATACACCGGAAAAATTAACAGCGATTCAAGAATTGATTGATCAAGATGCAGTCATTGAAGTCTTACAATATGCGCCAATTACAGGTAACCTAAAATCAGACGACTTAGTCGACATGGAACATATGCCAGAAGCCTTTGCTTTTACCAATGACGGGTTTGGGGTTCAAACTGCAGGCACTATGTATCTGGCTATGAAAGAAGCAGCCCGCGTAGGTAAACCAATCGTTGCCCATACGGAAGACGAAAGTCTGTTGTTCGGTGGCGTGATGCATGAAGGTATTAAAAACAAGGAATTAGGGTTACCTGGTATCTTGAATGCAACCGAGTCAAGCCAAATCGCCCGGGATATTCATTTAGCGGAAGAAACAGGCGTTCATTACCACGTTTGTCATGTGTCAACAAAAGCCTCTGTTGCTGCCATTCGAGACGGTAAAGCACGTGGTGTGCATGTGACAGCTGAAGTGGCACCTCACCACTTAATCTTAAATGAACTTGATATTCCTTCAGATGATGCAACTTACAAGATGAACCCACCTTTACGCGGAGAAGTAGACCAAGCAGCTTTATTAGAAGGGCTTTTAGACGGGACTTTAGACATGGTCGCAACTGACCACGCACCCCATACCTTAGCTGAAAAGGCGAACGGTTTCATGCATTCACCATTTGGGATTGTGGGTATTGAAACGGCCTTCGCAGTGATGTACACAAACTTTGTAAAAACTGGCATAATGTCGCTAGCATTTTTATTAGAAAAAATGGCAACTGCGCCGACTGAAGTTTTCGGCTTAACACCTGCAACGGTTGCAGTTGACAGCCCAGCCAATATTGCAGTTTTTGATCTAGATCAAGCATATACAATTGATCCTGCTGACTACTTGTCAAAATCACAAGTGACACCATTCAACGGTGAAGAAGTGTACGGTATGTGTGCATTGACCGTATTCCATGGGGAAGTTGTTTACGAGCAAAAATAATCCAAGTAAAACTTATTGAAGGAGGCTATTATGTCACGTTTAAGTGTAAAATTACCAGGTTTAGAATTGAAGAACCCTATTATGCCGGCATCAGGCTGTTTCGGCTACGGTGAAGGGTTCGCGGACAAATATGACTTAAGTATCTTAGGGGCTTTAGTGGACAAATCGACAACTGTTGAAGTGCGAAAAGGGAATCCAGATCCACGCTACTTCCACTCTGGCGAACGTATTTTAAATTCAGTTGGCTTAAAAAACCCAGGTGTTGAAGGCGTCCTAGCAGAAAAATTACCATATTTAGCCCAATTTGATGTGCCTATTATCCAAAGTGTGGCAGGTAAAAATGTGGAAGACTATGTAGAAGCTACAAGAGCCTTATCACAGCCTGAAAATGTTAAAGCGATAGAGTTAAATATCTCTTGCCCGAATGTTAAATTAGGTGGTCTACAATTTGGGACAGACCCAGAAGTAGCTGCCGATTTAACAAAACAAGTCAAAGCAGCAACAGACTTACCTGTATATGTAAAATTAACGCCAAACGTAACGGACATTACGACAATTGCCAAAGCGGTAGAAGCTGCAGGTGCAGATGCTATTGTCATGATTAATACGATTACTGGTCAAACATTTGACTTAGAAACAAGACAACCTATTTTAGGTGGCGTGACAGGCGGTTTATCAGGCTCTTCAGTGAAATATGTGGCCCTACGAATGGTTCGTCAAGTAGCCCAAGTGGTGGATATTCCAATTATTGGAGTAGGTGGGATTGAAAGTATCGACGATGTTTTAGAAATGATCATCGCGGGCGCAACAGCAGTCCAAGTTGGGTCAGCTAACTACGCGAACCCAATGATTTGTAAGGAAATCATCGAAGGCTTGCCAGCACGCATGGATGAATTGAATATTGAATCTATTGAAAAATTAGTCCAAGAAATGAAAATGATGATCAAACATTAATAGATTGAAAAACAGCGCTCATGACAATCATGGCGCTGTTTTTTATTTTATAGTGTTATTTTAAGCTGAGCGATTTCGCTCTCACCCTGAGGTTTTGGTTGAGTTGAAGAACATGATAATCAAAGTGGCAGTTTCTTCAATTGACCGGTCAGCCACGTTGATGACTGGACAATTCAACTCTTCGTATAGTTTGTTGGCGTAGGCCAATTCTTTTTCAATTCGGGCATCATTTGTATACAGATTGGCATCTTCAATCCCATATGACCGCATCCGTTCACGACGAAACTTATTTAAGACATTGACGTCATTAGTCAAGCCAATG
>NZ_JBOEQF010000284.1:0-2556 GCF_050689315.1 Aerococcus sp. L_32 | reverse complement strand
GGCACAATCGTTGACCCGAAATCAATAAAGGTATTGGCATAGAGATGGTACATCTCCACATCTTCCCAGGCATATACTTCTTCCTTGTAAGGACCATTATTAAATAAATGGTCAAATTCTAAGAAGGCTTCCTTTTCTTGATCCTTAAAAACGCCATCTTCTGCATCCACAATTTTTGTTTGTCGCAAGGTTAGGTCATGATGGTCATTTTCCGACTTGTCTCTCACAATCGCATAGTAGATCAAGCCAATAATCACAATAGCCAATAAAATACTTGAAACATAAGGCAAGGTCACAATCCCAATAAAAATTAGAAAACAACCAATGGCAACTAGTATCAAGTTCAGCCAACTTTGCTGCTGTTTCTTTGTATTCATTTTTATTTTTATCCGGTTAGATACGGCTAAAAGTCCGCAACCGACAACAATGGAAATCAAATTTTCTGGTCTAACCAATAAACCTGTAAAAACAATCAATCCGGCAAAACAAGCTAAAATCATCCATAGATTTCTCATATTGCCCTCCATCCTATTTTTATACTCTAATCATACCACTTCTACATTTTACTATATATGACCATTTTATGAGAACTGAATCCCTTTTACATTGGTCCTAAGCCTTAAAGATTTTCATTTATAGCAAAAAAGACATACCCCAACCACGCGAATGGTAGGAATATGTCTTGAAATTTGCTTGAATTAGATTGCGTCAACGCTTGTGATTTTAACAACCATGTCGCCGCCTGGTGTTTCGATCGTTACTTCATCATTCACACCTTTACCAATTAATGCTTGTGCAATCGGTGATTCATTAGAAATTTTACCATCTAATGGATCTGCTTCTGCACGACCAACAATTGAGTAAACTTCTTCGTCGCCATCTGGTAACTCAATAAAAGTTACTTTACGACCTAATGAAACGATACCTTCATCGATTTCATTTGGATCGATAATTTTAGCGTAACGAACCATTTTTTCTAATTTTTGAATTTGCCCTTCAACGAAAGCTTGTTCATCCTTAGCCGCTTCATATTCAGAGTTTTCTGATAAATCTCCGTATGAACGTGCGATTTTGATTCGTTCTACAATTTCTTTGCGTTTTACAATTTTTAACTCGTCTAAATCTTGTTGAATTTTCTCAAGACCTTCTTGGGTCATTGGGTATACTTCTTCTGCCATACTTTTACTCCTAACAACAATAGTAATTTCAACTTATCAAAAGTGAATAGACCCACAATATCATGGAACTAGAAATTTTGCAATACACTTTATCTGATATCTTCTAATAAAATTTTAATTAATCAATTTTTAAATCATTTGGAATGATTGAACGGATTTTTGTCGTCATCAAATCGATTGCAACATTATTTGATCCACCTTCAGGGATGATAATATCCGCGAATTTCTTTGTAGGTTCAATAAATTGCTCATGCATCGGTTTAACAATCGATGTGTACATGTCGATAATTGAATCTAAAGAACGGCCACGTTCAGCCATATCACGTTTAATACGACGGATGATACGAATGTCGTCATCTGTATCTACAAAGACCTTAATATCCATCAAATCACGAAGCTCTTTATCAGAGAAGATTAAGATACCTTCAATAATAATAACTTCTTTTGGTTCTACACGAATCGTTTCTTCTGCACGATTGTGTTGAGTGAAATCATAAACCGGCATTTGGACAGCTTGTCCATCCAATAATTGTCTAATATGCTCGCTAAGTAAGTCATTGTCAAATGCAAATGGGTGGTCGTAGTTAGTTAACACACGTTCATCCATTGTTAAATGACTTTGATCTTTATAATAAGCATCTTGTGGAATATAAGCTAAACTTACATCTCCAAATTCTTCAATAATTTTACGGGTTACAGTAGTCTTACCAGAACCAGTACCCCCTGTTACACCAATTATGATTGGCTTACGCATTCAAAACACACCTTCCTGATATTAAAAATAAGCTCGAATTCACTGCTATTAAATATAGAGAAAAATGTTCTCAATTGCAAGTAAATTCAAGCTATTTTTATTTTTTTAATCGTATTTGACCCGTCTGATTATAGGTCGGCATTCTCTTCAGATACATATTGTTCAACTAAAGCATCATGCTCTTCGTATGTTTCTGAATAATATACTTCACCAGTAGTTAAATCGGCCACAAAGAATAAGTAGTCAGATTCAGTTGGATTCATAGAAGCTTCGATAGCTTCGATACCAGGGTTGTTAAATGGTCCCGGTCCAAAACCAGTATTGATGTATAAGTTATACGGTGAATCAACTGCTGCATCCTCGTTGGTTACGTATGCAGAATGTGTATTATTCGCATATAAAACTGAAATATCTGATTGAATTGGCATATCGATTTCTAAACGGTTCATGAATACACCAGCGATCAATTCACGGTCTTCTAGTGAAGATGCCTCTGCTTCAACCAATGAAGCTAAGGTTAAGAATTCATGGAAGGTGAAACCAGACGCTTCAATTTCAGCAGTGTGGGTTTGACGAACATTTTCCATTTCCCCAACCATCATAGTCACGATGTCTGCAACCGTT
>NZ_JBOEQF010000283.1:0-2562 GCF_050689315.1 Aerococcus sp. L_32 | reverse complement strand
CCATCGACGTTTGGCAGCACATTATTGAAGCCGACTGGTTGAAAGACAAGCAAACCAGAGTTCCTAAAACTCGTACCCATTATTGGGATAAAATGGGGCAACACTCCGTGGCTGGCTTCACTTTTAAAACCGCACACGTACCAGGGCATTCCCCAGGGTCCGTTGTATATATTTTTGAGGAAGACGGCTTTGTCGTTGCGGGCGATACCTTATTCAAAGGAACCATTGGCCGAACCGACTTAGACCACGGTGACCAAGATACATTAGTTACTGGTATCAAGCGTCATTTATTGACCCTGCCGGATGAAACCCAAGTTTTACCAGGGCATGGTGGCATTACAACGATTGGTCAGGAAAAAGCGACTAACCCATTCTTACAAACACATAAATAAAATAAAAACCTAGTCCAATGACTGCTTAAAAACAGGCAAAGGGCTAGGCTTTTTTGTTGAATCGTATTTAGCTTAAGGCAATTGATTTAGTATTGCCCACTGAAAGGATCTTATAATTCTTTCGTTCAATCCTTGTAATAATTTTCTCAAGCGACTGATGTGAACAGTCACCTTTTAATGAAATGATGATATTGGATAGATCGGTTTTAGGATCAACGGTTGTGACAACCGTGTTGATAGATGCAAAACGACCGATAATTCGCGATATTACTGCTAGTGCACCTTGATCTTCCTGGTTTGCCTGAATAGTTAAAACAAAACCATCTTCATCTAGCGACCATGCCTTGAATAAACCACGTTCAAACGCACGGTGGGTTAGGATTCCATAGAAGGTATGGTCTTCATTCAAAACGCTAATATATGGTAGATCTCGAATAGCAAAAATTGTTTGGAAAAGGGTTGAATTGGTATAGATGTATTTTGTCGCATTTTTTAAGTGATGGGTAACAGATACATCTAAAGACTCACCATTTAATAGTCGCTTATAAATGTGCTGTCGGTAAATGTTTCCGCGATACATCGTTCCGGACTGACTTAAGATGGGTAAGGACCGGAAATTATTTTCTTTCATAATGTCTAAGGCTTCTTGTAAAGTATTAGCCTCAGTGACATATTTAACGTCCTCTCTCTTAATGCTTAACTCGCGGATGTTCATATGTATGACCTCGCTCTTTCATTGTATTCATAGCTCATTATATCATAAAAATGGCAAAATCATGCTAAAGATTATAGTAAGGTTAGAACCTTGCAAAAAATGTTCAAAAAATGAATTACAGTGTTAAAAACCTTTAAAAATAGTTATATTTATTGAAATTATTGATACAATGTGTTTGTTAATAAACATCTGTAGATGTTTGCAAGCATCAAGTAAGCGTTTGCTTATTTTGAAAGGGGGATATTTCGCAGGGCTAAAGTTGATTTAACTAAACAACCCAATAATTTAGACGCAGAAGGTGTCAAGTGGGTTGAAGATGCAATCGCAAATATGAAAATTCACGAAAAATTCGGTCAATTATTCTTTAATATGGGTACAAGTACTGAACCTGAATACTTAAAAGATGTATTAGATACTTATCACATCTCAGGTGTACGTTACAACAAATCTAATGCAGATGTTGTTTACGAACAAAACAAAGTATTGCAAGGCCACTCCAAATATCCAGTATTAATTGCAGCGAACACTGGAGCTGGTGGTGACGGTGCTGCTAATGATGGTACTTATATTGGTCACGAAGTGAAATTGTTGCTACTAACGACTCTAAATACGCTTATGAAATGGGCCGTATTGCTGGTGGTGACCTAGTTGATTCATTCACTGGTTTCGAGGATACTCGTTACTCTTCAGCTGACAAATACGCTAACCGTATCAACTCGGTCTAAAACTAAATAATAATCATATAAATTTTTAAAATGTTTAAGGGCTTGCATGCGTGAGGGGCCTTTTTTTGATTAAACAGAATTAGAATTTGTAAAAGTGAGGTATGTTTGCTTTCTATACAACTTCTTTAGTTTGTTGGGTTCGGTCTTTTTGCAAACGAGTTAGTCAAAAAGCTAGAAAACAGGATGAGGTCCGTAATCTTTACCCATACTTATAAGTTGAATCTTGCCTTTTAAACCTAGGGGTTGTATACTAAAATCAGATTATTGTACGTACATATAACAAAGGAGAGAATTCGACATTATGGGAGATCCTGGGGCCTCAAACGTAGGTGGACAGATATTACTAATTATTATTTTAACATTGGTGAATGCCTTCCTAGCAGGGGCCGAAATGGCCTTTGTATCTGTGAACCATTCAAAACTAGAAACTATGGCAGAAGAAGGAGATGTAAAATCCCAAAAAGTATTGAAACTTCTTGAAAACTCTGATGATTTCTTATCAACGATTCAAGTAGGGATTACTTTTGCTGGTTTCTTCTCGTCAGCAGCGGCGTCTACTACCTTCGTTTCTTATTTAGAACCGTATCTATCTGGTGTTCCAGCAGGTGAGACAATTGCTACAGCAGCTGTAACCATAATCTTGTCATACTTTACATTGGTATTAGGTGAGTTATATCCAAAACAATTAGCCTTACAAGTACCTGAATCGTATGCACGACAATCAGCAGGT
>NZ_JBOEQF010000282.1:0-2566 GCF_050689315.1 Aerococcus sp. L_32 | reverse complement strand
ATTGATAAAGTCGGTTGTAGATGTTGCCGCTAAACCATCCGGCAAACTTGTCACTTCACCCTGTACAATAACGGCATTGGTGGTTTGGGTAGTGTCTGCTGGTATTTCAACACCATCAGGAATTTGACTTTGTGCTGACGTATCCATTGCTGCCTGCTGTGTTTCTCTGTAGGCATCTTGTGTGATATGAACCATTGGTGCAATACTAAATTTAGTATCCGTTGTTAAACCGACAACTTCAAAGTCTTGTTCATTGATAGTAAAGGTATCGCCAATCGAAAGACCATATTCTTCAGTTAAACTATCATCAATTAAGGCCTCATTATCTGCTGTCACATTGTTACCTTCTGTTACCTCAGGTGCGATAAAGTCGTCGAAATTAATCCCGAATAATGAAATAGATAATTTTTCGTCGCTTCCGATATCCTCAGAAGTCGCATTTGTTGGCATCTGTAATATCGGCGCTACTGTATCTGCTTCGATTTCATCAAAGTTTTCTTGGTTAATGGTAGAACGGTTAATCGTCCCATCCGCTTCTTCAGTTAGGATAATTTGATCAGCATTCCACTGATCAATACCAATCCGGTTCTCCATCGCTAGGCCATATGCCAAGCTAATTAAGAAAAAAACCATATATGAAATCAGAAACATAACGCCAATGACTAAACTGTATTTTTTCTTGTCGTGTAAAATTTCTTTTATGGCTAAAAACATGGTCTTGTTACTTCCTCTCTATGTTTGCCCAATCTAAAAGTTAATTGCTGAGCATCAACTTTTGCTGGCACCTTTTATGTTATTTTTAGTGTCTGTATAGTCGCTGCGTGTAATTGCATATATATATGAATAATGACAATAACAGTTTGATATTTTGTTTAGCACACTTAATATTCAGTGAAATAAATTGTTTTCGCCAAGTGGTCTGCTAGATATTTCTTTTGCAGTCGTTTTAAATATCGACGTAATTGTTTAGCGTTTTTTATCTTCTTGATACGCCAATAGCGTCTTTTGAAACTTCGCATGTTCTTTCGATGTCGCCGTATTTTCAAAGCGACTAAACAGCTGTTTAGCAGCAATAACTTCTGATTTTCCTTTTGCCAATTCCGCCTCTTCTAGAATGCTGATAAACGTCGTAATGTCTTCTGCATTTCTATCAGCTAATATGTGTTTGGCTTGCTGATATAAGTCGACACGTTTTGCCTAGACGGCATAATCGTATTTCTGCCACAGCTTTTCTGCAATATCGAAATCTTGGTTTAAATACGACTGTAATTTTTCAGCTGAGCGATTCTTATCTTTTACTTCAAGCATGATATCAATATTTTGATCAGTTAGTCCTTTGATCAGTTAGTCCTTCGATAAAGTCAATAAACGGCGTTAATGCTATTGTTTCGAAATGTGCTCCCGGCTTTGTCTTTGTTAAAGACTGCTGGCTGTAATGAATGGCCTGGCGTCCATCAGTTTGGCCCTAAGTTTCCCCTGCCAAGGCGATGTAATCTGCCATAGGCTTAATGTCATCCGGCCGCTTCATTTGATGATGCAAGTTATCAAATATGGCAGGTAAAACTGTTGCTTGACTGATGTGTAAGACATCCACAATGCTTTACAGACGTTCATCATTTTCGATGATTAAATGTCTTTAATCCTGTCAGATAGTTGATTGGCTTGGTCAATGAAGCGCTCAATGGCGGCTTCTTTATCGCCATATATACCACCAATATGAATCACAATTTTATTGGCTTGCGTGCCACCAAGTAATTCAATTATCGTGACATAGTAATTCAAATCCGCAATGGTGCGTTCTACAATATCCATATCTAAGGCATTTAGTAGGGTATATTGCCCTGGATGCATTGAAATTCTTAAATTGTTTGCGGTAATTCTTTCTTTTTGAGGCCTCAAATTCTGGCGAGAAAACTGTCTGCCAGACTAAATCCACACCCTCTTTCGCTTTGTGGCGAAGGGGATTAAATCACTGGATAAAAGAAGCAATGGAATACCACTATCAATGGAATCGTCAATCATGTCATTTAATACGGTTAAATTCCATTTCATAATTTCGTATAAGCGCTCGTTTGTTAAACTAGCCTACCGACATGTCTTGAAATTTTTCTCGATATCTAGATGAATACAGGCCTAACCAATCCTCACGTGCTTTTCAATTGTTTGTCTCCACATTTGTTTAGATGTCTTTTAGTACTTTTCTCGCTTGATAAATTAGTCGCATACGCTCAATGTTATTTGTATAGTTTCTCTTAGTAAAGCAATTATGATTGGCTTTCCTAACGGCATTACCAATCCCATGGTAAATATAAGCAGAGGATAGAATGGGTAATTGCGCCACTTGGCTGAAGTCTTTTATGACCGGTTTAATACTGTCATAATATTGGTCACCAATTTGGTAGATATGCTCCCATAGGTCAATAAAGTTTTGGGGAATTTCTTCTTCATCATGATAAGATAATCGTTTGATCATTGCTTCATCTACATTGTAGGCATCAAGTAGCGTTTGAGGTAAATAGATGCGTTGTCTATCCCGATAGTCTTCCCCCACATCCCTTAAAATATT